>CAMCGI010000047.1 GCA_945874205.1 Francisella tularensis subsp. holarctica | reverse complement strand
CACCGACACCGTACAAGGCATTAGCCACAAATACTGTATTTTAATCAGCCGTAACGATGGTTACGGTTATTCATTAACCCAACAACAAGGAGGCGCGATTCCTCCCACAACTTCCGCAAGCGGTAAGTTGGGGTATCCTCGCGAAAGATTATGAAAGTGGCTTTATCTCAAATTAACCCTTTAGTTGGTGATTTAATCGGTAATGCACAGTTAATGCGTGTTGCAGCTGCTCAAGCAAAAGCAGAAGGCGCGTCGGTAATTGTTTTTCCTGAGCTTTCATTAATGGGCTACCCGCCCGAAGATTTGTTGCTGTTGCCCGAGTTTTTACGGGCTGCAGAAAAGCTCGTTCAGCAATTAGCAGGCGAAACAGACAACGAGCTTTTATGGGTTATCGGTTCTATTGGAGGTAATGCATATGGTCAGCTCACCAATGAGGCGATTGCTTTAGGTCGTGGACGAATATTAATGCGCTATGCCAAGCAAGCCTTGCCTAATTATGGTGTTTTTGATGAAAAACGCTATTTTACGGCGGGTAATACTGCAGGTGTGCTCGAATGGCAGGGTGTTAAGTTTGGTTTATTGGTGTGTGAAGATTTATGGCAAGCAGAGCCAGCACAATTGGCACAGTTAGCAGGCGCAGAACTGTTATTAAGTCTGCACGCTTCGCCCTACGAAGTGGGTAAAATACATCAGCGTGTGGCGATGGCACATGCCCGTTTTGAAGAAACAGGCTTGCCGATTGTCTATGTCAATCAGGTCGGTGGGCAAGATGCCTTGGTATTTGATGGACGCTCATTTATTTATGATGGTCAGACATTCGCTTATATGCCCATTGCGCAATCAAGTCTGTCATTTGTTAATTGGACAGATAAAAACTTAATTCCTTTAGAACATGACTGGTCAATTCAAATGCCAACGCAACCCCTCGATTGGTCAGTGATTTGGCAGATGCTGGTACTTGGGTTGGGTGACTATGTGCGTAAAAATGGCTTTAAGGGGGTATTGTTAGGCTTGTCAGGTGGGATGGATTCGGCTTTAGTCGTGGCATTAGCCGTGGATGCTTTGGGCGCGGATGCGGTCGAAGCGGTGATGATGCCGTTTGCCTATACCAGCGATATCAGTAAAATTGATGCTGCTATGCAAGCAGATATGCTGGGTGTGCGCTATACGCAATTGCCGATTGAAGACACTTACAACAGCATCGAAGCAACATTAAGTGAGCGTTTTTCAGGGCTAGAAAATGATGTCACTGAAGAAAACTTGCAAGCACGTATTCGTGGATTATTACTGATGGCGCTATCGAATAAGACGGGGAAACTGTTACTCAGCACCAGCAATAAAAGTGAGTCAGCAATGGGGTATGCAACCCTATACGGTGATATGAATGGTGGTTTTGCACCACTCAAAGATGTACCGAAAACGTGGGTTTATGCCTTAGCCAATTGGCGTAATCAGCAAAGTAGGGTCATTCCGCAACGGGTGATTGACCGTCCACCATCGGCAGAATTGCGCCCCGATCAAACCGATCAAGACAGCTTGCCGCCTTACGATACCTTGGATGCATGGATTGAAGGGCGCATGATGCAAGGAATGTCGTTGGTGGAACTAGCACAGCAAGCTGATGTTGAGCGCGATGATGTGATGCTCAATCGCAGTATGCGCTTATTGCGCTTGAGCGAGTATAAGCGTCGTCAGGCAGCCCCCGGTATTAAGATTACTGCTCGTAGTTTCGATAAAGATTGGCGCATGCCAATTACCAATGGTTGGAAGGAATGATTGTGTGTCGTTATGAGTTAAGGGATGTTTATAGGAGGGAGTGCTTGCAATAAATCCTTTTTAATTTCAGCATACTTAGTTTTTGTTATCGCATTACCATTTTCTTCTGTAAGTAAAAATACATCATCAGCACGGATACCTTCAGTTGTAATTTTGGCAGAAATCAGTTTTAGATGATGATGATAAAACACTTGAGCACATTGAAATAATAGTCCTGAGCAATCTCTTGTACTTAAGTGTAGCTCAGTGTGTTGTGTTGTATTATTTTGGCTTAACTCAATTTCAGTAGGAACATTAAATTGCTTTTGTCTGTTGAGTAAGCGTGCGGGAGATCTTGTTAATGGCAAACTTGTTGTTGAAGACAAACTTATGGCAAGGGTGTCCAACCAGTGTATTCTTGTTTCATCTGACCAGTATTCGGGATGTAAGAATTTCAAATCAATTAACAAACGTGCATTATTCGCACTATAAACACGTGCTTCAACAATATTAAGACGCATGGTCTCGCATAGTGCAGTTGTTTTAAGCCATACATCGTCATGGTTATCTGTGTAAATCGTTAAACTGTAGACATCTTTTGCCTGTGTTAATTCGAGCAATAAATAGGGCAATGGAGAGTCTTGTGCAAACAATTGTGCATGTCTGATTAAGTCTTCAGTTCTTTGCTTTTGATAATAGTTTGACTGCGCTAAACTCTGCCAAATAGATTCAACTTTAGTCTGTTTTTTGGGATCAATTGTCGCGAGTACTTGGCAGCGCGTGTTTTCCTGTGCCTGATGTTGAAGATGTTTGCGAGTTTGCTGGTAAAGATAACTCAGTAAATTATCTTTCCATCCATTCCATCCTACAGGAGAAGTGGCACAAATATCGGCAACAGTCAGCAAATATAAATAGGTCAGCTTTTCTAGCGTTCCTACTGTTCGACTAAATGCTGCAATGACATCGTGGTCAGAAGTATCTTTTTTTTGTGCAGTATGCGACATAATTAAATGTTCGGCGACTAGCCAGCGTAATAACTCAGCATCATGTTCATTTAGTTTAGCCTGTTGTGCAAAGCGATCGGCATCGATAGCCCCTAGTATTTCATGCTTTCCGCCACGACCTTTCGCGATATCATGAAAAATACCTGCTAATAATAGGATATCAGGTGATTTAATTTGCTTGGCAAGGGTGCAAGCAAGTGAAAAATTTTGAACTGTTTCTTCATCAGCACGCAAAAAACGTCGTAAATTGCATACAACCATAAGGGTGTGTTCATCGACTGTATAGGCGTGAAATAAATCAAACTGCATCAATCCTGTAATACGATGAAACTCGGGCAGCAGTTTACCCAATATTCCCTGATGATGCATCGCACGCAAAGCAGAACTTACGCCTTGTTTTTGACATAATAATTGTCTAAATAGATGCCATGTTGCGCTTTGTCGACAAAAATCTTCGTTAACTAAATGACTATAATTTTGAACCAAGCGTTGTGTTGCTGCACGGATTCCTTTAAGGTGATAGTAGCTCTTTAAATAAAATACGCGTAATAAGTTTTGTGAATCTTTAATAAATACTTGTTCATTTTCAACACTTAAATAACCATCAATAATACTAAAATTAGCATCAATAGGTGTTATTTTTGTATAGTTCGGTGTTAGTAAGTATTCTCGAAAATGCTGTAGTAGTAAGGTGTTAAGCTGCCTGATAATATTAGCATTTCGATAATAATCTTGCATAAATGATTCAACCGCCAGTTTGCCAGTGCTGTCTTCATAACCTAATTCTTGTGCTATGAGCTTTTGATGTTCAAATAAAAGTCGTTCTTCTTTTCGTTTTTTGAGGCTATGCAATGCGAAACGTACCCGCCAATGAAATCGCATAGCGCGTTCTAGTGCGTTATATTCATCAACAGTTAAAAAACCGACACTCACTAATTGTTGTAAACTACTCGCACCAAAATGACGCTTGGCTACCCAAACAATGGTATGAATATCACGCAATCCACCAGGACTTTCTTTAATATTGGGTTCGAGCTGTGCGAGCGCATCATGTGCCTTATTGTGACGTAAAGTTTGCTCATTAACTTTGGCAAGAAAAAACTCAATACTTGGCCAAAAATCAGGACGTTTCATAAGTTGTCTTAAGGCATCAAAGGCATCGTAATTGCCGATTAGCCAACGTGCCTCAATATAATTAGTGGCTGTTGAAACATCCTCTTTACCAAATTGAAAACATTCTTCTAAGGTGCGAATGGCATGCCCAACTTGTAGCCCAATATCCCATAAATAAGTGATAAAAGCTTCAATTGCTTGTTTTTCTGCTTCATTTAACGTATCTCGTGGAGATAAAATAAGGATGTCAATGTCAGAAAAAGGATGTAGCTCACCACGTCCATAACCACCGACAGCAATTAAACTTAATTGTGAGTCATGAGGTAACTGATGTTTCCAAACACGACGCAACAATTGATCAATAAAATTGGTACGCTCAGAAATAAGATGATTAATAGGGGTATGCGTACGAAATCGTTCGAGCTGCTGCTTTGCTAAGTTAGCAAGCAAATTTCTGCCTACTTGTACTGCTTCTTTAGGGTTCTTTAATGCTTTTACGAGTAAAGGAGCAGCATCTTCTTTGCTCATGGACGTACTTCATTGGTGCGTAATGTCAAAATCTCAACCCCTGTTTCGCTAACAGCAAGGGTGTGTTCCCATTGTGCTGATAAAGTACGGTCTCGTGTGACGACTGTCCAACCATCGGGTAATACTTTAATGTCTTTTTTACCCAAGTTAATCATAGGTTCAATTGTAAACGTCATACCTGGCGTTAGTACCAATCCTTCGCCTTTGCGACCATAGTGCATCACATGGGGCTCTTCGTGAAATTCAATGCCAACGCCATGACCGCAGTACTCACGTACCACTGAACAATGATTGCTTTCGGCATGCTTTTGAATCGCATAACCAATATCGCCTAGTGTCGCGCCAGGTTTAACTAAGTCGATGCCAATCCATAAGCATTCATGTGCAATACGACAAATGCGACTACCACGAACCGTAGGTTTACCAATTTCAAACATCATGCTAGTGTCACCAAAATAACCATCTTTGATTACAGTAACATCAATGTTGACAATATCACCATCAGCAAGTTTTTTATCGCCTGGAATGCCATGACAGACTTGATGATTAATGCTAGTACAAATTGAGCGAGGAAACCCTTTGTAATTAAGACAGGCTGGAATCGCTTTTTGTGTATTGACGATATAGTCATAAGCAAGTCTATCTAAGGTGTCTGTGCTGATGCCAATGTTAATATGTTCTGTCAACATGACAAGCACATCGGCAGCAAGTTTGCCAGCAATACGCATTCCTGCAAGTTGTTCGGCGGTTTTAATGATGACTTTATCGGCGTTATTGTGAGACATGACTTGAGAAATTCCTAAAAATCGGGTATAAATGCGGGCTTAGAACCCCGTTGGGGGTATTTTACCACTCCACATATATTTCGTCACCGTCTGCTGGGTGGCCGTAAGGCTTGGCAACGCGGGAAATATAGAGGCAAAACCCAAGAAAAGGAAAATTTCATGGCTAAAGTATCAATGCGCCAATTGCTCGAAGCAGGCGTTCATTTCGGACACCAGACACGTTACTGGAACCCTAAAATGGGTCAATATATTTATGGTTCACGTAATAAAATTCACATCATTAACTTAGAGCAAACTTTGCCTATGTTCCATGATGCACTAAACGCTGTAAGCAAAATTGTTGCTGGTCGTGGTACGGTGTTATTTGTGGGTACGAAACGTGCTGCACAAGAAGTGATTGCTGAACAAGCGAAGCGTTGTGGTATGCCATTCGTGAATCACCGTTGGTTAGGTGGTATGTTGACGAACTTCAAAACGGTTAAGCAGTCTATTCGTCGTTTGCGTGAGCTTGAAACAATGGTTCAAGACGGCACGATTGAGCGTTTAACAAAGAAAGAAGCGTTGATGCAAGCACGCGAATTGGAGCGTTTAGAGCGTTCTTTAGGTGGTATCAAAGATATGCGTCAGATGCCTGATGCGATTTTTGTGATCGATACAGGTGTTGAACACAATGCGATTTTGGAAGCTAAGAAATTAGGTATTCCTGTTATCGGTGTAGTCGATACAAACAGTGATCCATCATTGGTTGACTACGTGATTCCAGGTAATGATGATGCTGTTCGTGCATTGAAACTTTACCTAGAGTCTATTGCTGATACAGTGTTAGAAGCAAAAGCAAGCATTACAACAGGCGCAGTTGAAGGCGAGTTTGTTGAAACAACAGAAGCAGTTGCAGCGTAACTGACTGTTAGTGATTAAGGGGGCGGTTTGCCCCCTTTTTTCATGTAATGTTCAAGATTAGAGTGTAATATGATTATGGCTTTGTCCAAAATCAATTTTTTGTTACTTTACGAGGGAATTTAAGATGTCAGCAATTACAGCAAGTATGGTTAAAGAATTACGTGAACGCACAGGTGCGGGCATGATGGAATGTAAAGGTGCATTAGTCGAAACGGCTGGTGACTTAGAAAAAGCGATTGACTTGTTGCGCGTTAAAGGCATGGCAAAAGCAGATAAAAAAGCAGGTCGTACTGCTGCCGAAGGGACGATTGCTATTGTTATCTCTGATGATAAAAAGCGTGCTGCTATCGTAGAAGCAAACTGTGAAACAGACTTCGTTGGCAAGAGTCCAGAATTTAATGAGTTTGCAGCAGGCGTTGCACAAGCGGTATTGGATAGCAATCCTGCTTCAATGGAAGACTTAATGGCGGCTAAATTAGCAGACGGTACTGTTGTTGATGAACGTCGTCGTGCTCTGATTTCAAAAATCGGCGAAAACATGAGTATTAATCGTTTTGAATTGATCGAATCGAGCGGTGCAATTGGTACTTACCGTCATGGCGATAAAATCGGTGTGGTTGTTAACTTAGATTCTGGCACAGAAGAGTTGGGTAAAGACTTAGCGATGCACGTTGCAGCAAGCAAGCCATTAGCAGTGGATGCCTCTGGTGTTGCAGTCGAGACGATTGACCGTGAGCGTGCTATTGCTCAGGCTAAAGCTGACGAAAGCGGCAAGCCAGCGAACATCGTTGAGAAGATGGTAGAAGGCGCGATTCGTAAGTTTATGGAAGACGTGACTTTGTTAAGTCAGCCTTTTGTTAAAAATCCAGATCAAACGGTTGCGCAGTTACTTAAAGCAAACAATGCTACGGTTAACAGCTTCATTCGTTTAGAAGTGGGTGAGGGCGTTGTTAAAGAAGTAACTGACTTCGCTGCTGAAGTTGCTGCAACAGCTGCTGCGATGCAGAGCAAGTAAGCCATGAAAGACACGGCTCAACGCATCCTGCTAAAATTTAGTGGTGAAGCGCTTGCAGGCAGTGCTGGTTTTGGTTACAACCCCGAGGTTCTCCTCGGGGTTTGTCGTCAAGTGGCACAGCTAGCATCTCAAGGTGTGCAAGTTGCAATTGTAGTAGGTGGCGGTAATTTATTTCGTGGTGCATCATCGGTCGGTGCGGGTATTCATCGTGCCACAGCAGACCAAATGGGTATGTTGGCTACTATGATGAATGGATTGGCATTGCGTGATACCTTGTCTAGTTTGGGTGTGCCAGTTTCTATTTATTCGGGTGTTGAGGCATCGGGTGTCGTGCCTGTATTTAATGCTTTTGAAGCACGCCAAGCCTTGTCGCGCGGTGAAGTTGTCGTATTGCCTGGTGGTACAGGCTCTCCTTATTTTACGACAGATACGGCAGCTGCTTTGCGTGCTGCTGAACTTTCGTGTGATGTGGTGCTTAAAGCCACTAAAGTCGATGGTATTTATACTGCTGACCCGAAAAAAGACCCAACGGCAATTCGCTATTCGCACTTAACTTATCGTGAAGCACTCGATAAAAATTTGGCAATCATGGATACGGCTGCATTTGTTTTGTGTCAAGAAAATGGTATTCCTATTCGTGTATTTGATATGGCTAGTGAGGGTGCGCTTGCTGCGATTGTACGTGGTGAGGATATTGGTACCTTAGTCACTCAGGAGAAATAAGATGATTAATGATGTTAAAAAAGATGCAAAATCTCGCATGGAGAAAGCACTGGTATCTTTAGATACTCAGTTGATGCGTATTCGTACTGGTCGCGCTCATCCGAGCGTGCTAGATGCTGTTCGTGTTGATTATTATGGTAATGAAACGCCATTAAGCCAAGTGGCAAATATTGGCGTGGAAGATGCGCGCACCCTCAAGGTTGTTCCTTGGGAAAAAAATATGTTGCCTGCAATCGAAAAAGCAATTATTAAAGCCAATTTAGGGTTAAATCCATCTTCTTCTAATGGTGATATTCGTATTCCTTTGCCTGCTTTGACAGAAGAAACACGTAAAGAGATGATTAAGCAAGCCAAAGCAGAAGCTGAGAATGCGCGTGTTGCAGTACGCAATATTCGTCGTGATGCGAATCAGCATATTGCCAAGTTACTTAAAGATAAAGAAATTTCTGAAGATGACGAACGCAAAGCGAATGATGATATGCAAAAAGTAACCGATAAAACGATTGCAGATGTTGAAGTAGCTTTGGCTGCAAAAGAAAAAGAGCTGATGCAAGTTTAATGAAAAATAGCGAGGTGCTTGTGCCACGTCACATTGCTATTATTATGGATGGTAATGGTCGTTGGGCAAAATCGCGTGGTTTACCACGCTTTATTGGTCATGAGCGTGGTTTAGCTGCTGTACGTAAAGTTGTAGCGCGTTGTCGTGAGCGCAACGTTGAAGCACTTACTTTATTTGCGTTTTCAACTGAAAATTGGCGCCGACCACCCGAAGAAGTATCCAAGCTAATGGATATCTTTGGGTGGGCGTTGGTGCGCGAAGTTGAAAAACTACATGACAATAATGTGTGTTTGCGTGTTATTGGTGAACAGAATCGTTTTTCTGCTGATATTCAACAAAAAATTAGTGATGCACAAGCAAAAACAGCTGGTAATAATGGGTTAACTTTGACTATTGCTGCGAATTATGGTGGTCGTTGGGATATGGTTAAGGCAGTACAAGACTGGTCTATTGCTCATCCTGATACGCCTATTTCAGCGTTAACTGAGTTTGAATTGGCTCCTTTTTTAGCACTTGCTGACTTGCCTGAGCCTGATTTGTTGATTCGAACAGGTGGCGAAAAGCGCGTGAGCAATTTTTTGTTGTGGCAATTGGCATACGCAGAATTTTATTTTACCGATGCATTATGGCCTAGTTTTGATGGTGCACATCTAGATGAAGCCATTACTGATTTTGCTAAACGTCAGCGTCGTTTTGGCATGACGGGTGATCAGGTATTAGGTAATCAAATTTTAGGAGATAAGCCTAGTGCTTAAGCAACGTATAGTGACGGCATTGATTTTACTGCTCGTTGGGGTTGGCTTTTTATTTGTTCTGCCTAGTGAGTGGGTTGATTTGCTTGTTGTCGTTGTTTTGGGTCTAATGGCTTGGGAGTGGGCAGGACTAACAGGTTGGCTTCGTCCGATTGAACGAGCGCTTTATGCTTGGTTAAGTGTGTTGTTATTTGGCTATATATTAGTATTCTTTCCTGATCTGATGCATTCCGTGTTGTGGCAAGGGGGGACTTTGCTACTCACTTCACTTAGTATTCTTGCCGTGTTAATTTATGAAAAAAATGCAATATGGCCAAAAAATTGGCAGCGGTGGGCAAGGGTATTCGGGGTTTTCTGGTTAGTAAACTTTTCTCTTGTGTTTAGTATTGTTTTTCAATTATTAGGTGTCTGGTGGTTGCTCTTTGCACTTTCACTTGTCTGGATTACTGATACGGGTGCTTATTTTTCAGGTAAAGCTTTTGGAAAACGAAAGTTGGCAGTGAATGTTAGCCCTGGTAAAACATATGAAGGTGTTTTGGGTGGCGTTGGACTAGCCGTTATTTTTGCCGCTGTTGTTGGTATGAATGTGCAACAGTCGTCTTTGTCTTTAATTATATTGGGTGCACTTGTTGCCTTTTTATCTATTTTTGGTGATTTGTTCGAATCAGCATTAAAACGTCAGGCGGGTGCTAAAGACAGTAGTCAGATGTTGCCAGGTCACGGTGGTTGGTTAGATCGTTTCGATGCACTTTTATTAGCTTTACCTATTTTTTGGTTATTATGGCAGTGGGTAAGTTAGGTGTTTTCAATTATTGGTTTTTTGGTTGCTTTGCTGCTGATTGTGTCAGTACATGAATGGGGACATTTTTATACTGCACGTCGTTTGGGTATACCTGTTGTTCGCTTTTCAATTGGTATGGGTGGTGCAATTTGGTCTAAGCGCATTGGTGAGGTGGACTATCGTTTAGGATGGTTGCCGTTGGGTGGTTATGTTATGTTTTCTGATCCAAAAGAGCATAATGTTGCGCCCGAGTTAATTACCAAAACGTTTAATGTTCAACCACTATGGGCACGTGCACTCGTTGTTTTTGCAGGTCCCTTTGTTAATATCCTGCTTGCTTGGATTTTGATGACATTCGTGTTGATGGTCGGTGTGCAAGCACCTAAAGCTTGGTTAGCAGCTGGGCAAGTTGGTACGCCATGGGCAGAGGTTTCTGGTGATAGCATTGCGCAAGTTATTGCGATTAATGATGTGGTTATTGATCAGTTTGAACAGCTTCCTGTGCAATTGTTGCGTCAAATTTCACAGTCAGAAACCTTGCATTTTTCCTTGCAAAGCTGGGAAGGGGTTGTGCGTGAGGTCACTGTTCCTGTTGCGTCTTGGCGCGCGTTGGCATGGTCTAATCCAACAGATCAGTTAGCCTTGTGGGGTGTTGCGCCTGCTATGCCTCCCTTGCCTGCAGTCATTGCTCAAGTTGATATCAACAGCGCGGCAGCAAAAGCAGGATTGTTAGTGAATGATGAAATTAAGCAGCTTAATGGTATGCAAGTTGAAGGATTTGCCGATTTATCTCAATGGATTAAAGAACATCCCAATAACACTGTTGAGTTAATCGTTGAGCGTGGTGGTCATTTATTGACACTGAACGCAACAATTGCAATACGAACCCTTGCTGATGGCAAGCAACAAGGGTTTTTAGGGATTCGACCGCAATTACCAGCCGACTGGCAAGAAAAGCTATTATCCGTATCGGGTATGTCATTTTTATCAGCATTAACGACAGCACCAGTTAAGCTCTGGGATATGACAGTATTGACGTGGCAAGCGATTGGGCGATTGCTAACAGGACAATCGGGTATGGAGCAGTTGTCAGGACCTATTGGTATTGCGCAAGCAGCGGGTTCTAGCTTAGAAATGGGTTCAATTCGCTTTATTCAGTTTTTAGCACTATTGAGTCTGAGCCTTGGCGTGTTAAACTTACTGCCTTTGCCGCTACTTGATGGCGGGCATTTATTATTGTACGGTTTGGAATGGGCGCGTGGTCGTGCTTTGCCAGAATCAGTGATGCTGGTTTGGCAAAAAGTGGGTATTGTGTTGATAGCGGCATTGACGCTGTTGGCAATTGGTAGTGATTTAAACCGCCTGTTTGGGGGCTAATTGTTGTGTTAACTAGGATTCGTTTTAGCGCGTTGGCGTTGTTATTGGTTGCAGGTCAAATTTGGGCTGCAGATAGTGTACAAAAAATTGAGTTTGATGGTTTGGAGCGTGTAACGAAAGAAACCGCTTTGAGTTATATCAGTGTGCAAGAAGGACAAGTGTTATCGCCAGTGCAAGTGCGCCAAGTAATTAAGTCATTATTTGCAACAGGCTTTTTTCGTGATGTGCGTGTTTTGCAAGAAGGTGAAGTGCTTAAAATCAATGTGATTGAGCGTCCTTCTATTGCCGAAATCAAGCTTGAGGGTAGCAAACTTATCAAAGAAGAAGAGCTGCTACAAGCCATTGAGGTGATGGGTATTAAGAAAGGGCGTATTCTTAACGAAAATGATATGGAGCGTATTGCGCAAGATGTGCGTATGCGTTATCAAAATCAAGGATATTATGCCACGATCGTAGAGCCTAAAATTGAAACGCTTGAACGTAATCGGGTCAATTTAACCATTAAAGTACAAGAAGGTGAGTTAGCACGAATTACTAAAATTAACTTTGTTGGCAACAAAGCTTTTGATGAAGAACGTTTAACAAAACAGCTTTCTTTATCTGAACCAACAATGTGGTCATGGTTAACTGATGCTGATCAGTATGCAAGAACTAAATTACAAGCTGATTTGGAAACTTTACGCTCTTATTATATGGACCGTGGCTATGCTGACTTTCGAATTATTTCATCGCAAGTAAGTATTTCTTCAGATAAAACACGTGTCTATGTAAATATTAACTTAGAGGAAGGACAGAAATATACTGTTGATTCCATTAGCTTTGTAGGCGATAAAATATTAAGTGAAGAGAAGCTGAATAGTTTACTCAAGTTTAAAGTGAATGAAGCTTTTGCACGCAATAAGATTATT
>CAMCGI010000046.1 GCA_945874205.1 Francisella tularensis subsp. holarctica | reverse complement strand
GTAGTGATCGTAACCTATCAGAGGTCGTAAAAGCTATTTTAGCTAACACGCAAAACTATCAAAGCAATGAAAATGAAAATATAACCAAAGATGGACGGCGTGTTTTTATTCATTGGATTAATCGGGTATTGTTTGATGCACAACATAATCCGATTGCCGTTTTATCTATTGGTCAAGATGTAACGGAGCGTAAAAATGCTGAGGAGCGAATTCATTCTTTGGCATTTTACGATCCGCTAACGGGATTGCCAAATCGGCGTTTAATTCTGGATAGGTTGCATCAAGCTATCTTTCAACATCAGCGTAATGGCTGTTATGGGGCTCTTTTATTTATCGACTTAGATAACTTTAAGCTTATTAATGACTCTTTAGGGCATAGTGTTGGTGATCAACTTTTAATTCAGGTTGCGCATCGTCTTGAATCAGTAGTGAGTGCTGGTGATAGTGTTGCACGCTTGGGTGGTGATGAATTTATTATTATGCTCGAAGACTTAGATGCTGATATGACCTTAGCAGTAAAACAAGCAAAATCAGCTGCGAAAGTTATTTTGAATGCACTTGCACAGCCGTATTCTCTTGTTTCACAGGAAAGCCATATTACCTCAAGTATTGGTATTGCCTTATTTCAAGATAAGCAGGATAGTGTTGATTCATTGCTTAAACGTGCTGACTTAGCAATGTATCAAGCAAAGATAGCGGGACGCAATGCGATTCGTTTTTTTGACCCTATTATGCAAGCGTTGGTTGAGCAGCGTGCACAATTAGAGACAGAATTACGTCAAGGTATTGTTGAGCAGCAATTTATTTTATATTATCAACCGCAAATTGATATTAATAATAAAATTATCGGTCTTGAGGCTTTAGTTCGTTGGCAACATCCCGAAAGAGGATTGCTTTCACCAATAGCATTTATTACATTGGCAGAAGAAACTGGGCTTATTTTAGACTTAGGTGCTCAGATATTACAACAAGCTTGCCAACAACTGGCTTTATGGCAACAAAACGATAAGACAAAAGAATTAACCCTCTCTATTAATATTAGCGCGATTCAATTTAATCATTCACAATTTGTTACTAATATTATGAATGAAATTTCGCGTTGCGCTATAGATGCACATTTTTTAATACTTGAAATTACTGAAAGTCTATTTTTAAAAAACATGGATGAAATTGTTAATAAAATGCAGGCATTAAAATTAGTAGGGATTCGTTTTTCAATTGATGATTTTGGGACAGGTTATTCATCGCTAGCCTATCTAAAGCGTTTGCCAATAGATGAATTAAAGATAGATCGCTCTTTTATTATGGATATTGATAGTAGTGATGATAATGCAGAAGTCATTATTACTGCTTTTATTGGCTTATCACATTTGCTTGGGTTACATGTAGTAGCAGAGGGCGTTGAACTACCCAAGCAGCAAGCTTTTTTAGCTAATAATGGATGCGATTTAATTCAGGGGTTTTTATTTTCTCGCCCTGTGCCTGCAGCGCAAATAACACAAATGTTACAAGGATAAAGTCATGTTCACAGGAATTATTCAATCAATTGGTCAAGTTCAAGCGATTAATCCCGCAGCGGGTGGTGATTGGCAACTATCGGTATCTGTTGGTAAGCTAGATATGGGGGATGTCGCACTAGGTGATTCGATTGCGGTCAATGGTGTTTGTCTGACTGTCATTGCGATGACGCTCACGAGCTTTGTTGCTGATGTTTCAAATGAAACGCTAACAGTGACTGCTTTTTCAGGGTTATCTGTTGGTGCTCGTGTGAACCTAGAAAAAGCATTGCGCTTAGCTGATCGATTGGGTGGACATATGGTAAGTGGTCACGTTGATGGGGTTGGTTCGTGTGATAGTATTCTTGCCGATGGACGTTCGTGGCGTTATCAGTTTGCCTTGCCAAGCGATTTGGCACGTTATGTGTGTGCTAAGGGGTCAGTTACTATTAATGGTGTTTCGCTAACCGTAAATTCAGTGACAGAGAATAGTTTTAGCGTGAATTTGGTGCCGCACACGCTCCAAGAAACCAATTTAGGCGACTTAGCTATCGGTAATCGGGTAAACTTAGAGGTAGATATGATTGCTCGTTATTTGGAACGTTTATTACAGGGTGGCGCTACTACGAAAGCGAGTAAGATTACCCCTGAGTTTTTAGCAGAAAATGGTTTTTGGAAGTAGGCGAAATAAGCATAATGTCATTAAATACAATTGAAGAATTACTAGCGGATTACAAAGCTGGCAAGATGGTCATCCTTATGGATGATGAAGATCGTGAGAATGAAGGCGATTTAATCATGTCTGCTGATTTAGTTCGTGCGCAGGATATTAACTTTATGGCGCGCTATGGTCGTGGTTTGATTTGCTTAACCCTCACACAAGAGCGTTGTCAGCAGCTCAATTTGCCGTTAATGGTGCGTGGTTCGAGTGATCATCAGCAGACTGCATTTACTATGTCAATTGAAGCAGCAGAAGGGGTGACTACGGGTATTTCAGCAGCAGATAGGGCTAAAACGATTCAGGTTGCGATTGCTGCCGATGCAAAACCAGCCAATATTACTATGCCAGGGCATGTATTCCCGCTCATGGCGCGTCGTGGTGGTGTGCTAACACGCGCGGGTCATACCGAGGCAGGTTGTGATTTGGGTCGTTTAGCAGGTTTGTCGCCAGCATCAGTGATCGTCGAAATCATGAATGAAGATGGCACTATGTCGCGTCGTCCAGAACTCGAAGTGTTTGCAGCTGAGCATGGTATTAAAATTGGTACGATTGCTGAATTGATTCGTTATCGTAGTCTGCACGAAAAAAATGTTGAGCGTGTCACCGAATGTGCACTACCCACTGAATTTGGTGAATTTCGTTTAATGGCATATCAAGATTTGGTTGATCAAAAAGTGCATTTTGCGCTCGTTATGGGCAAACCAAACGATATAAAACCAACCTTGGTACGTGTTCATATGCAAGACACTATTTGTGATCTGTTTACGAGTAATCGTGAAGAATGCGGTTGGACGTTGCGTGCGGCAATGCGACAAATTGCACAAGCAGGAGAGGGGGTCATTGTTGTTTTGCGTCAGGATGCCGATGCGCGTTCGTTATTAGAGCGTGTGCAAGCAATGCAACTTAAAGACCGTCACTTAGCTGTAGCAGTGGAGCACTCAGAGGATGATGTAAAAACCTACGGTGTTGGTGCGCAAATTTTGTCAGATTTAGGGCTGCAAAAATTACGTGTCATTGGCACACACTGGCAAATGT
Source organism: Francisella tularensis subsp. holarctica (assembly GCA_945874205.1). Classification (GTDB taxonomy): domain Bacteria; phylum Pseudomonadota; class Gammaproteobacteria; order Thiomicrospirales; family Thiomicrospiraceae. The sequence goes on along the minus strand of CAMCGI010000046.1, from coordinate 9,089 downwards.
CTGCATTAACAGGGTTTGGTTTAGAAGTAATTGAATTTGTTGATAAGCAGTAAATTAATAAATAAAGGAATAAATCATGAAAACATTTGAAGGAAAGTTAAACGCAGAAGGCTTAAAGTTTGCGTTAGTAGTAGGTCGTTTTAACAGCTTTGTGGTTGAGGCATTAGAAGCGGGTGCTAAAGATGCGATTGTGCGTCATGGTGGTTCGCTTGAAGATGTTGCTGTCGCGCGCGTTCCTGGTGCATTCGAAATCCCGTTGGCGGTGCAACGTATGGCGCAAAGCGGAAAATATGATGCCATTATTGCATTGGGTGCGGTTATTCGTGGTCATACGCCTCATTTTGATTTTGTGGCTAATGAAGCAACAAAAGGTATTTCTCAAGCAATGCTCGATTTTAGTATGCCTGTTTCTTTTGGTATTTTGACTGTTGATAGTATTGAACAAGCAATTGAACGTGCAGGAACAAAAGCAGGCAATAAAGGGTTTGAAGCAGCTGTTACAGCAATTGAAATGACACAATTATTGCGTGCGATTGAGGCAGGTGTATGAGCCAAGAAGCGACGACTGACAATAACACAGCTCAAGCTGATCGCAAAGCCATACCTGTACGTACGCAAGCGCGTCGTGCGGTGTTGCAAGCGTTATATCAATGGCAACTTAATCCCAGTAGTTTTACCGAATTAGAAATGCAGTTTGTTAATAATCCAACGATTCAATTAGGTAATAAAGCATTTTTTAGTGACTTGTTGAAAGGGGTTTTAGATAATATTGAAACGGTTGATGCTGCATTTGTAGGTGCATTAGACCGTCCGATTGTACAACTTAACCCTGTCGAGTTATCTGTGTTGCGCTTGGGGACATATGAGTTATTGGCAATGCCAGAAACACCTTATCGCGTTATTATTAACGAGTCAATTGAACTGGCAAAAACCTTTGGTGCAGAAGGTGGTCATGCGTATGTCAATGGCGTGTTAGATAAACTAGGTAAAACTTTACGCGCTACGGAGTTGGCGAGCGTTTAATTGTGGCTGGTGAGTTTAACTTAATTTATCAACATATCGCCCCGCAAGCTGGCTCGCGGGGCGATATTGTATTGGGTATTGGTGATGATGCTGCTGTTATTGCGTCACAGCACGGTAGTCAACTTGTTGTAGCACTAGATACTTTGGTTGCAGGACGACATTTTTTTATTGATCAGGACGCAGCTGATATTGCTTACAAATCTTTGGCTGTTAATTTATCCGATTTAGCGGCAATGGGCGCAGTGCCTAAGTGGGCGTTACTTTCATTGGCGTTGCCTAAAAACTGTGCTAATGCTAGTTGGATAGCTTCTTTTATGTCAGGCTGGTCATTATTGGCACAGGCTTATTCAGTCGCCTTAGTTGGGGGAGATACAACTCGAAGCGATACCCTAACGATTAGTGTTACTTTAATGGGAGAGATAGCTTCGGGACAGGCGATAACGCGTTCAGGTGCTAATCAAGGCGATGATATTTGGGTAACGGGTACGATTGGTGACGCAGGTTTGGCGTTAGTTCAATTGTTAGCAGGGCAACAACCAGAAATAACGATTTCACAGCGTTTGCATCGTCCTAATGCGCGTGTTGTGTTGGGTAAACACTTAGTTCAGGTTGCTAGTGCGGCAATTGATATTTCTGATGGTTTGTTAGCAGACTTATCTCATTTGCTTAAAGCCAGTAATGTGGGTGCAGTGTTGGCATTAGAAGAAATTCCTTTTTCTGATGCGGTTCAGTCTTGGATTGAACGCTCAGGTTGGGAAAATCCGCTAACAAGTGGTGATGATTATGAACTTTTATTTACAGCCCCGCCCAATTATCGCGACACAATTTTTAAATTAGCACAGCAAACAAATACCCCTGTTTGTCATATTGGTGCGATTGTCGATGTCAATAATGGGTTAAAAATTCAAAAAAAAGGACAATTGCTTGTACTTCCTACTCGCAAGGGCTTTGACCACTTTGATACAACAGATTATAATGAATTATCTTAACTACTAGGGTTGGCTCAACAGGCAATGCACCCCACTAAACACTGTAAATATGTCATCCAAGGCATTACTGAATCGGGCAGTAAATTTCGCCCGTCCGATTGGATTGATCGTATCGCATCGCTCGATGCCGAGTATGGTTCATCACATCGCTTGGTTTATTCTGATAATATTCATCCCGAAGTATTCGAGGGTGAGCGAAGCTTAATTATCGATATGAACTTAAAGGAAACGAATCCAAGTTTATTGGATTACGTGATGGATTTTGTGCGCATGAACCAGCTTCGTATGGTTCAAGTGTGTTACTTAGATGGTGAATACGTCGAAGCACCTGAAGCGAAACGCGAACAAGCTATGCGCGATGCATAGTCTGCCTTATTGCAAATAATGCATCGGATCTAATCCTAAAAGTAAGAGCATACCTGCACCTGCTAACCAAGGACCAAAAGGAAAGGCATTAGCAAGTTCGTGCTTTTTCATTAGAATAAAACTACCCATTACAATCACTGCTAAACTACCTGCAATGATAAAAATGGGTATCAATGCTTGTATTCCCAACCATGCACCTAGTGCAGCGGTTAGTTTAAAATCGCCATATCCCATGCCTTCTTTTCCCGTAACAGCGCGATGACCCTGAAAAATTAACCATAAACTTATATAGCCAATAGCAGCACCCCAAACAGCCTCGCTTAAACTCGTAAAGCCATAATTACTTGTGTTCAATAATAATCCTAACCATAGCAACGATAAGCTTAAACGGTCAGGAATAAGGTAATGTTCAAAATCAATAATGCTGATGGTAATCAGCGTCCAGACAAACCCCAGTGCTGCCCAGCCTTGTAGGGTCAGTCCAAATAGTGAGGAAGTACTGCTATTAAAGAAGTGCCATACCGTAAAAACAGAGAGCAGTGCTGTTGCTATTTCAGTCAAAAAATAGCGTATTGAAATGGATGAACCACAACAGCTTGCTTTTCCTTTACTAAACAACCAGCTAAACAGCGGTATGAGTTGTTTTGCACTGAGCTGTGTATTGCAATTAGCGCAGCGGGAGCGGTCGAAAACTAAGGCTCGCATGAGTTCAGGTGTGTCACTATCAAGGTGACGTGGTAAACGCCAACTAAGCATAGTAATAAAACTACCTACAATAAGACCCAATAGGGCATGGACACCTAATATCATCGTTAATGATAGGTTGCTAGTGTCAATCACGGCTAAAAGTTGCGCAATTGCGGTCGTTTTCCCAAACTTTCACTGATGCAACACTAATGCGATTATCATTAATGTCTTTACTTAAACGATCAAATAGAAACCATGCAATATTTTCAGCAGTAGGATTAAGTTCATCATTAAAAGGGGTGATATCATTAAGATAAAAATGATCTAATTCATCAAGAACGACTTTGGCTCGGCGTTTGATTTCTTTAAAATCCATTAACATGCCAACGTCATTAAGATGTTCACCACTAACAGATATTTCTACTTTCCAATTATGACCATGCAAGCGTGCACAATTACCCTCATAACCACGTAGACGATGTGCAGCTGCAAATTCAAGTTGCGATGTCAGCATAAATGCCATGATAAAACTCCAAAAAAGCAGGATATTGTCTCATTTTACCATTTAATGACGCTATTAGCGGTAAGAATTGCATTCTAGTTAACAAAGTATTTTAATAAATAGCATCTACTTTCCTTGTTTTAGTAGCCATACAACAGCAAAATGTGCAGCAACCAAAACAATTAAACTAACGATAATAACAGACCAAAAGTTTTCCATTATCCAATATTCAAGCCCCATAATTTACTCCTTATTACGAATAGCGCATTGACGTTAAACACCTTCACTGCTTATGATATGCGACTATTGCAAAAATTTTAAGGGAATCTTGTTATGGCGCACGTATTAGTTCTGCCTGGTGATGGTATTGGTCCTGAGATTGTGGCACAGGCTGTTAAGGTTTTGTTAGTGCTTAAAGAAAAATACGGATTGGCTATCGAATTATCAGAAGGGCTTGTTGGTGGGTCGAGTATTGATGCTCATAATTCGCCATTAACTGAGGCAACACTTGCACAAGCGCAAGCTGCAGATGCAGTATTATTAGGGGCTGTTGGTGGTCCTAAATGGGATGGTTTGGCGATGAGCGATCGTCCCGAAAAAGGGTTATTGGCATTGCGTAAAGGACTAAATTTATTTGCAAATTTACGTCCCGCTATTCTTTATCCTCAATTAACCCATGCTAGCACACTGAAGCCAGAAGTCGTTTCTGGATTAGATTTACTGATTGTGCGCGAATTAACAGGCGGCATTTATTTTGGTCAGCCTCGTGGCGTACGCACTTTAGAAAATGGTGAGCGTCAAGGTTATAACACCTTGGTTTATAGTGAGTCAGAAATTGAGCGTATTGCCCACGTTGCTTTCAAAGCAGCACAAAAACGCAGCAAACGCGTTTGCTCGATTGATAAGTCAAACGTACTAGAAACGACAGCATTGTGGAAAGAAGTGGTCACTCGTATTGCACCAGAATATCCTGATGTTGAATTAACGCATATGCTGGTGGATAACGCAGCAATGCAGTTAGTTAAAGCACCTAAGCAGTTTGATGTGATGCTTGCTGATAATATGTTTGGTGATATTCTTTCTGATGAAGCATCAATGTTGACTGGTTCAATTGGTATGCTTGCCTCAGCATCGCTTAATGAGCATGGTAAAGGGATGTATGAGCCAAGTCATGGTTCGGCACCTGACATTGCTGGTAAGGATTTAGCTAATCCGATTGCAACGATTTTATCGGCAGCAATGATGTTGCGTTATTCATTAGCAGATGCTGTTAATGCTGATCGTATTGAAGTAGCTGTTGGCAAGGTTCTCGATGCAGGATTGCGTACAGGTGATATTTGGACAGAAGGTTGTACACGCGTTTCAACCAGTCAGATGGGTGATGCTATTTCACAAGCACTCTAACGTTTTTTCTTAGTAGCTAACGAGGGCTTGCTATGCGCAACTACCTAACTATTACCATTACAGATATTCGTGGTTCTAGGCAATTTACCTTAACGCACTTTTTTAAAAAATTTATATTTTGGTTTTTGGGATTAGTTGCCGCTATAGTTCTTGTTGGTGGTGGTGTATTGTGGCAAATTCTAGTAGAGCGTGCAGAGTTGGAAATGCAAATTGAAGATTTGTATAAACAAAAACAACAACTAGAGTCAGGATTTAGTCAGCGTTTAGAAAAACAAAATGAACTTTATACTGAGCTAAATGAAAATAAACAAGCACTTGAAAGTGAAGTTCAAGCAAAAGAAGGACAGCTTACTTTTTTACAAGGTGCATTAGGTTCGCTAGAGGATCACATTAACAATGCTTTTTCTAAGCAAGAGTCAAAACGATTAAGTGATTTAACAGAATTAGATGCCAGATTAATGATGGGAAAAATTCCTAGTGGTTCACCTACTAAATTTAAAATGATTACTGATGGTTTTGGTTGGCGAACGCATCCTATTAGTAAAAAGCGTGCTTTTCATGATGGGTTAGACTTTAGTTGTGATGTTGGCACAGCTGTGCAGACAACAGCGGATGGTGTTGTTGAATCATCAGGTTGGGACTCAAGTGGTTATGGTTTAATGGTAACAATAAATCATGGTTATGGCTTTAAAACAGTTTATGCTCATTTAAGTAAAAGTTTAGTCGAGCGTGGTCAGGTTCTTTCCCGTGGAGATGATATTGCTTTGTCAGGAAGTTCTGGCTCATCTAGTGGTCCACACGTACATTATGAAATCCATTATTTAAGTAATAAGCTTAATCCTCGTCCATTTGCTGATTGGGGATTGCGCAAATTTGATACTATTTTCAAACAAGTTAAGGAAATACCATGGGACTCATTCGCAGATCTGGCTATTCAGGAAAAACAACTCGTCCTAAAACAGTCATTGCCGACGGCTGTCATATCCACGGAGAAATGACACTAGAGGGTGATTTACATATTGATGGTAATATTGATGGCAATATTCATGCTGTCAATGTGTCTATTGGTAAAACAGGAATACTTAAGGGTGAAGTGATTGCAACACATATTACTGTTGCAGGTCGTGTTGATGGTAAAATTCGCTGTGAATTGTTAGAGTTGCTCGATAGTTGTCAGGTGCATGGTGAAGTACAGTGTCAAAATTTAGTGGTCGAAAAAGGTGCTAAATTTGTCGGTTCTACACGAGAAGTGCCAGAGGCGATTATAGAGAGTCAAGTCATATTGCCAGCGGTTGGTTATAGTAGTGATAAAGTTAAAGGGCTAGAAAAAAATGACTAAATTATATGATGTTGCCGTTGTTGGTGCGACAGGTGCTGTTGGCGAAACGATGATGCGTGTATTGGAAGAGATGAATTTTCCAGTTGGTAATTTGTATCCTTTAGCAAGTAGTCGTTCTGTTGGTAAAACGGTCACTTTCCGTGGTAAAGAGATAGATGTTGAAAACTTAGAAACGTTTGATTTTTCAAAAACGCAAATAGGGTTGTTCTCACCAGGAGCAAGTGTATCTGCTATCTACGCACCTAAAGCTGCTGCAGCTGGGTGTGTTGTAATCGATAATACCTCTCAGTTTCGTTATGACGATGATATTCCCTTGGTCGTACCTGAAGTTAATCCAAAAGCAATCGCTCAATATAAAAATCGTGGCATTATTGCTAACCCAAATTGCTCAACGATTCAGATGTTGGTTGCCTTAAAGCCAATTTATGATGCAGTGGGCATTACGCGTATTAACGTGGCGACTTATCAAGCTGTTTCTGGTGCGGGTAAAGAGGCGATTGAAGAATTATCGACACAAACAGCCAACTTATTAAACTTTAAGCCAACGCAAAATGAAGTTTTTGCTAAACGCATCGCTTTTAACGTCATTCCGCAAATTGATGTCTTTACTGAAAACGGCTATACCAAAGAAGAAATGAAAATGGTATGGGAAACGCAAAAGATTTTGGGTGATGCGAATATTAAAGTTAACCCAACTGCTGTTCGTGTACCTGTGTTTTTCGGTCATTCAGAAGCCGTTCATATCGAAACGCGTGATAAAATAACAGCTGCACAAGCGCGTGAATTATTATCTAAAGCAGAAGGTATCGTCATTATGGATGAGCAAGTTAATGGGGGTTATCCGACTGCTGCTGATGTTGCTGATACAAATCCTGTTTATGTCGGTCGTATCCGTGAAGATATTTCGTGCGATAAAGGCTTAAATATGTGGGTAGTTGCCGACAATGTGCGCAAAGGTGCTGCAACCAATGCGGTGCAAATTGCGCAAGTACTGATTCGTGACTACTTAAAGTAACTGATGCCTCGGATCGCACTTGGTATTGAGTATCTCGGTTTTGCGTATTGCGGCTGGCAAAAGCAGCAAGATTGTCATGGTGTGCAAGAACATCTTGAATCGGCATTAGCAAAAATTGCTTGTGAACCGATTGAGGTGTTTTGTGCAGGTCGCACTGACCGTGGTGTGCACGCTATTGGGCAAGTGGTTCATTTTGATACCAGTGTGATACGCCCTGTTGATGCGTGGGTGCGGGGTACGAATAGCCATTTGCCAAATGATATTCGTGTGACTTGGCAGGAAACTGTGGGTGAAGCTTTTCATGCTCGCTTTTCTGCTGTTGCACGTCGTTATCGTTATGTGATTGTTAATCGTCCTGTGCGCTCTGCGCTCTTCTATGCTCAGCAAACTTCTGTTACGCGTCCGCTTGATATTGAGCTAATGCACCTTGCTGCTCAGACGTTATTAGGCGAACATGATTTTTCATCCTTTCGTGCCGCAGAGTGTCAGGCACACCATCCTAATCGAAATGTGACTGAAGTTACTGTTCATCGTGAAGGCGATTTTGTTTTTGTCGATATTGAAGCCAATGCTTTTTTACATCATATGGTGCGTAATATTGTCGGTTCTTTGTTAAAAATTGGACAGGGTGATCGTCCTGTTGCGTGGATTGCAGAGCTGTTAGCTTTGCGTGATAGAACAAAAGCAGCACCCACTGCATCAGCGAATGGACTCTATTTAACGCATGTACGTTATCCCGAGCCTTATTTATTCAAACAAGTTAATATGGGCGACTTATGGAAGACGTAATATCTCGAGTGCGTGTTAAAATTTGTGGGTTAACACGTGCACAAGATGTGCAAGCTGCCTGTTCGTTAGGCGTAGATGCCATTGGTTTGGTCTTTTATCCGCCTAGCCCACGCACGCTAACCATTGAGCAAGCGCGTATTGCTTTAGTGAATGTGCCGCCTTTTGTTTCTGTGATAGCCTTATTTGTCAATCCAAGTGTCGATGATGTGCAAGCAGTATTGCAAGCTTTGCCAGCGGTGAGCTTATTGCAGTTTCATGGTGATGAGTCGCCTGAGTTTTGCCGATCGTTTGGTCGTGCGTACATTAAAGCGATTCCGATGCGTGACGATGTTGATTTGCAGCAAGAAGCGCATCGTTTTCATGATACGCTGGGGTTGTTGGTCGATACTTATAAGCCGAATATTGCTGGTGGTTCGGGCGAAGCTTTCGATTGGCATCGTGTACCGCATGATTTGAGCAAGCCCATTATTTTGGCTGGTGGTTTAACACCTAATAATGTGCAAACGGCAATTGCGCGGGTAAAGCCATTTGCAGTAGATGTTTCTGGCGGTGTCGAAACGGCAAAGGGTATTAAAGATGCGCAAAAAATGGCAGATTTTTTACGGATGTGCAGATAGTTTAATCTTTAAGGAATGTGCTATTCATGGCAAAGACAAGAAAAAGTAGGCTATTGTTAGTGCCAATGCTACTTGCAATCTTAACTGCTTGTTCATTCGGTGAGCCTACGGAAGCCGATATTAAGTTGGCAGTGCAGCAACAGTATGATTCTGTTAATGGCTTAGGTAGCATGTTTGGTGTTAAAACAAACTTTGTTAATCTGAAGTCGGTTGAAAAAGTTGGTTGTGAAGAGATTCGAGATCATGTTTTTCGTTGTGATATTGTTGTTGATGCAAGCAATGTGATGACAGGTTCGGATAAAAGCACAACGAGTATTCTTATGATGAAAACTAAAGAAGGTTGGACAACTGTTGATAG
>CAMCGI010000045.1 GCA_945874205.1 Francisella tularensis subsp. holarctica | reverse complement strand
ACTCATCACCGACAACTCACGCTGTCACGAACCTTGGTTTTTATTATCAGGGCATACGCTATTTCCAGGTGGCGTTGGTCGTCCCGACTTGCATGGTCGTGAAACAGAAATGGCAAGCAAGCTACATGATTCACTTTATACGCACATTCTCAGCCTACCCGATCATGTCGAAATTTATCCTGGTGCAATGGCAGGTAGTGTCTGTGGTGGTGGCATTAGCGGTAAGCCTTCATCAACGATTGGCTTTGAAAAACGTCATAATCCTAACTTAATTCGTGATAAAGCACAGTTTGTCGATAATGTCACCTCGATTTCACTGCAAGTCCCCGAAGGCATTAGCGATTTTATTACCTTTAATGTGGGCGTATGTGCATGATTGAACATGGCATACGCCACAATCGCCATCAGTTTGCTTTACAGCTATTGATGGTTTTTCTGGTCGGCTTAACCATTGGTATGACCAGAACGGTTATACCAGGATTAGCAGAAACAGAATTTGGGCTAGGAGGACAGCAATTTTTTCTTCTAACCAGTTTCGTTGTTGTCTTTGGACTCGTCAAAGCAGTCATGAACCTATTTGCAGGTAAACTGAGTGAGCACTATGGTCGCAAACAGGTATTGCTATGGGGATGGCTGATTGCACTGCCCATACCCGTCATACTCTATACAGCGACTAGTTGGTCATATATTGTATTGGCAACGGTGTTATTAGGCTTTAACCAAGGGCTCACTTGGTCAATGGCACTCAATAGCAAACTCGACTTAGCCCATAGCCACCAAAAAGGCTTAGTTAATGGCTTTAACGAGTTTGCTGGTTATGCCGCTGTGGGATTGGCAGGAATAGCCACCGCTTATCTCGCCGATATATTCGGTGCTAAAACAGCTCTGGCTTATTTTAGTGCGATTGTCATTGTGTCTGGGTTGATTTTAACGCGATTTTTTGTCACAGAAACGCTACCTTGGGCAATAAAGCATCAGCAGAATGCAACAACGTCCTCGGTAAATAATACACCAACATCCTCACTATTAGACTTGTTTAAGGTTGCCAGCTTACAGCATGCGTCTTTAATTGCACTTAATCAGGCTGGACTGGTCGAAAAATTTACCGATGCCCTTGTCTGGATTTTCTTACCCGTTTTTTTCTTATCGAACAACCTTTCCTTAATCGAAGCCAGTAGCATCATTGCTATTTATGGCATTGTCTGGGGCGCATCTCAATTAGTCACAGGATCGCTGTCGGATAAAATTGGTCGTAAAGGGTTAATCGTTTGGGGGATGTGGTTGTGTGGTATTGGCGTGCTCAGTATTCCGCTGACACAAGCTGTCTGGCTATGGTCAGTCGAAAGTGCGCTGATTGGTTTAGGTATGGCAATGCTTTATCCTAACCTAAGTGCAGCCATTGGCGATATTACCCAGCCAGCACAACGTGCTAGCATTATGGGAATTTATCGATTTTGGCGCGATTTAGGGTATGTCATTGGCGCTTTGTTAATGGGAATATTAGCGCAATGGTCACAAGAATTACTCGCACCATTCTGGTTAGTTGGCATTGCTATGCTATTATCTGGCATATGGGTGCATCGCTATTTTCACGAGATTAAACATAACGAGGTCAATCAATAATGGCACTTTCAACCCCTGCTCTTTATTTGTTAATGATTTTTAGCCTAACGGTCATCATGGGCTATGCGGCTCAACGGAGTCAATTCTGTCCTGTTGGTGGTTTGCGCGATATGCTGAATGGTCGGGGCAGTCATCGTCTATGGACATATTTAGCGGTGATTGCCGTCGCGCTCGTTGCAACGACACTACTTGAATATGTTCAGTATATGGATCTGAATAATACCAAACCGCCCTTTCGCAATAGTCAATTCGCATGGGGACGCTATATTATCGGTGGCTTTATTTTTGGTGTCGGAATAGTGCTTTCAGGTTGTGGGATGCGTAATTTAGTACTATTCGGACAAGGTAGCCTAAAAGCATTATTATTAATCGTTATCATGGCAATCACCGCCTATATCATGACCAGAACCAGTATTTATGCCGACTATTTTATGCCTTGGTTAACACCCATGACGGCTGATTTTTCTCGTATTGGCAGTCAAGACTTAGGCAGTTTGTTAGCTACTAATTCAGACAGTGTACCTATCATGCGCTTAATCACTGGCTTGCTCATTGCTGGCATTATTGTGCTACTCGCACTGAGAAATGATACCTTCAGACAGCCTAAATACCTCGTCAGTGCCATTGTCATTGGTCTAACTATTGCCGCTGGCTATGCTATTACAGGTGGCTCATTTGGTCAACAACTGATCGAACAAGCCGAATTTATGGATGCGCCACCTGCAGGACTCGGCACACAATCTTACAGTTTTGCAGGACCTATGGGTGATGTAGTCTATTGGCTCATGAATGTGAAAGAAACCAGCTTAATTACCTTCGGGGTCATGTCATTTATTGGGCTAGCGTTAGGGTCATTGATTGCCAGTATCATTCATCGAGAGTTTAGCATTAAATTTTTTGGCTCGACTAAAGACACCCTAGTGAGTATGATTGGTGCTATTTTAGTTGTCGTTGGTGCGGTTATGGCAATGGGTTGTACGATTGGTCATGGTGTCTCTGGCATTGCAACGCTAGCACTAGGATCATTTGTTGCACTAGCAGCGATTGGCGCAGGTGCTTATACAGCACTCATAATCGAGAAACGTATTTCAATTTCTTAACTTCAACTAAGTCAAGGCAAAGCATGATCACCTCTGCCTTGACGCTATGTTTGACCTATAATAGCTGCATTAAAACAAAATAATGTGTAATTCAATGACAAACCGTTACCTTAAAGACCAACTATTTGAACAAGTTGCACGCCTAACTAAAGCAGTTGCTAGCCCTAAACGACTCGAACTCATCGAGTTATTAGCGCAAACACCAAAAACGGTTGAAATGCTTGCTGCCGAGGCTGAGTTGAGCATTGCTTTAACGAGCGCACACCTTAAAGCACTCAAAGCTGCCAATTTAGTAAGCAGCGACAACGAAGGGAAATACCGCCGCTATCGTCTCATGAATACACAAGTGAGCCAACTATGGGTAGTGCTACACCAACTTGCAACACAACAATTTCCAGAGCTAGCGCAAAAACTTAAAGAAACAGTTAGTATCAAAAGTGATATCCCCGATAACATGACACTCATCAAACTCAGCACAGAACAGAAAATACAACTCATTGATGTGCGCCCTGAAAACGAGTATCAGCAAGCACATTTACCTACGGCTCAATCCATGCCGATTGAGCAACTCCCTATGCGTCTAAACGAACTCGACAAAACCAAACCTGTCATTGCCTACTGTCGAGGTCCATTTTGCCTCTATGCCAGAGATGCCGTTAACTTACTTACACAACAAGGATTTAATGCCAGCCAATGGACAGATGGTATTGCAGAATATCACACCTTACCCATTACTTTCTTTTCTAACCAAGCAGCAAGCGATGATAATTCTGCATACTTACCAGCAACAGTCACAGTGTAATCCAACACGCGAGGTAAGTCGGCTAAATAACGCGCCTTGCCATCGCGTTGATACAAGCGTGCAAAGATGCCTAACACTTTAATATGACGTTGCACCCCCATCCAATCAAATGCACGTACAAAACCATCCCACTCGTTTTTAGACAGAATCCCCTTTTCAACCAATAATAAAAAATAAAATCGCAACCATTCCTGTACTTGCTCTGGTTCGAACTGAATGTAAGCATCGCGCAACAATGAGACTGCATCATATGTCAGCGCACCACGAACAGCATCCTGAAAATCCAGTACGCCTAGCCCACCTTCACTTGTCACCATTAAATTACGACTGTGATAGTCTCGATGAACAAAGGTTTGTGGCTGACACAGTGCGGCACCTGTTAATAAACGTAGCCAATTTTGCCAATCACTTTGTTCAAATGCAGATAAAGGGCTATCCAGATATTCTTTTAATAACCACTCAGGGAAAAGTTGCATTTCACGCACAAGCAAAGGTGCATCATAAGCAGGCAATTTAGCTGCCTGTGCTGAACAACTAGGATTGGTTTGCCAATTGGCGAGTAAAGTTAATGCTTGACGATACAAGGCATCGATATTCGCTTCATTGCTCTGTGTTATGGCTTGCGCCAAAGTCACATCGCCAAAATCTTGCAGCAGTAAAAATCCATGATCGACATCCTGTGCATAACAACTAGGAACTGGAACTGATAAGCTTGCCAAGGCATCACGCACAGCCAAAAAGGGACGAACATCTTCTTGTGGGGGCGGTGCATCCATTGCCATTGCTGTTTTATTATCGCCTTGCCAACGAAAATAACGTCGAAAACTAGCATCCCCTATTAGAGGCGTTAGCACGCCCTCACGCCACAGAGAATGAGATAAAACCCATTGTGCCAAAGATTCTGCACGAACATCTTGCATAAAACACCCTTAAATTCTTTTTAGCCTGCTAAAATACTCGTTTTACACTCATATTGACAACCTTTAATGTTTCCTTTGCTCAGGATTTTTGCACTCGCCTACTTTTTTTTTGCTTCAATACCCTTTGTTTTGGCTGTTGAAAGCGATGATATAAGTGACACACTCTGCCCTTACCCCCAACTTTTTGTACCAGAGCACTGGGAAACGAATAAGGGAGAAAAGCATCTTGAGGCACAAACGCTAAAACATCCCAATGATACCTTGTTTACCATGACAGGAGAGGCAAGCATTATTCAGGATGAAAAAAACTTACGCGCTAACCTTATTCGCTATCATCAAGATACTCAAAAGGCATTTGCTTTTGGTAATGTCTATATGCAGGATCCTGATTATTTATCATTAGCGCAAACTGCTGAACATGATGAAAAAGAACAACGTACCCAACTAAGCGATTTAAGCTATCAGCTTCGTCAAAATAATGCTTGGGGTAAGGCTGAGCACGCAATGATGGCGCACGATAAAGAACAACTAGAATTACAAAACCTGAGCTATACGGGCTGCCCCATCGGCAAAGAAGACTGGTGGCTACGTTTAGATGATTTAAAAATAGATGATATTGAAAAAACAGCGACGGGACATAATGCCGTGCTCGAATTTCATGATATTCCTGTTTTTTACGCACCTTGGTTTAAGTTCAGTACCGCTGATCGTTCTTCTGGTTTGCTTATGCCTAGTGTTACGAGCTATTACAACGAAAACTCGACAACAAACACCGTTAAGTCTGTCATTAAAATTCCTTATTATTTTAATATCGCCCCCAATTTGGACGACACCTTAACACTAATACAAATGGCAGATAGAGGGCAGGTGTTTGATAACGAATTTCGCTATTGGTACCCTAAACAACGCGGTGAATTAATTAGCAGTTTTGTGCGAGATCAAAGCACAAATAATGATCGATATCGTATTTGGTGGCAAGCTGATCAAAAACTACCCGCACAATGGCAATTGCACTGGAATTGGCACGATGTTTCTGATCCTGCTTTTTATCGTGAAATTCAACTTACTGACTATTATTTGCGCAATCAAATTTATTTGCCACGCACAGCCAATCTGACTAAGAACTGGGATAGTGAATCTGTTTCGCTGCAATTACTCGATTTTAAACAGCTTCTTTACGGTCAACCTTATTACGGTGCATTACCGCGCGTTAACTACACTTGGCGACAACCTGCAAGTAGCAGTCCTTTTTACGCCTCATTCAATAGTGAATTAACGCATTTTGCCATGCCACAAGCAATACAGGCAGCACCTGTAGGCAATCGCTTACACCTCGCACCAACAGCTGGTTTTGATATATGGCGACCTTACGGCTTTTTACGTGGTAAAGCACAGCTACTCATGACGCAATATGATCTTCAGGATAACACACAAAACAGTCTGACGCGTGTGTTACCTGTTACCAGTTTAGATGCAGGACTTACCTTCGAAAAACCCTTTACACTATTTGGTTCTGGCTTAATTCACACGCTAGAGCCTCGTATAAAATATTTATTTATACCCAAAAACGATCAAAGCCAATTTCCTGTTTTTGATACAATGTTACGTAACTTCGATTATCTGCAACTCTTTGCTGATAATCGCTTTACAGGGCTCGATCGCATTGGTGACGCCAACCAAATAACAACAGGATTATTTAGCCGTATTTTGCATGATGATGGTCGTGAGTTTTTTGAATTCGGTTTAGGGCAAATTAGCTATTTTCAATCTCGCACAGTACAACTTCCAAACACTAGCGAACAAATGGGTGATTTTTCAGACCTAATTGCAACAGTGTCACTTATTCAAAATCGCTGGCGCACTTCGTTCACACAACAACTCGACCGTGATACAAAGTCGCTCGTACAAGAAGATGCTAGCATACAATATTTAAGCGATAATGATACTCATTTTGTAATACGTCATCGCTTACGTGCTAAAGGCAGCGCAACTGAAGATGAGCAAGTCACAATTGGTGGTAAGGTTCGTTACTCAGGAGCACTGAGCAGTATGCACTTTATTAACTATAACAACACAGCAAGTCAACTACGAGGATCAGTAAATGCCGTACAATACGACAGTTGTTGCTGGGCAAGCCAACTAATTTGGGAACACAATCTCTACATCAACAATATCCAAGATGATATTATTAGACTGGCATTTATATTTAAGGGACTCACTACTTTTGGCAGCACTGCTGGCGACAAGATTGACTCTCGACTCTATTTTGAATGAGGCTTTTTAGCATGTTTCACCCCCGCTCTCTGGTTTTACTCGCTGGCGCTATGGCGTCATTAAGCGTACAAGCACAACTACTCGATCGTAGCATTGCGATTGTTAATAATACAGTCATTACTGAATCGGAACTTATCAACGAGAGTCGTGATATTACACGTCAACTTTCAGCGAAAGGACTAACCTTGCCACCGCTTGATGAATTATATAAACAAGTGCTTGAGCATATGATTTTAAAACAAGCGCAAGAAGACTTAGCAAATCAAATGGGCATTCGTGTTCGTGATGAAGAGATTAATGCGCGCTTATCAAGCATTGCCGAGCAAAACAAACTAGATCTTGCTGGCTTGCGCAATTATATGGAAAAACAAGAAGCAGGCAGCTTTATTGGGTTACGCAATTCAATTCGTGATGAAATGATGTTGGATGAGCTGCGTAATCAAGAAGTAGTTGCCCGTATTCGCGTGACGCAAGATGAAGTAAAAAACTTTATTAATCGAAAATTAGGCATCAAAACGGATAATACCCGCTACCACGTACAACACTTACTCATTGCCTTACCAGACTCGCCTAGTGCCGAACAAATTTCAGCGATACGTGAAAAAGCAAATAGTATTTGGCAAGGATTAAAAACAGGGGGGGATTTTGCACAAGCAGCAATTCACTACTCTTCCGATTCTAAAGCGTTAGAAGGTGGTGATTTGGGTTGGTTAGACTCAAGTGAATTACCTACCTTTTTAGAAGCGACGGTTACCAATTTAGCGGACAATGATATTAGTGAACCCATACAAAGTGCATTGGGCTTTCATATTGTTAAGCTATTAGGTAAAGAGAAGGGAGAAAGCTCATCGATTCCTGCTGACTTAGAACAACAAGCGATCAAAATTTTACGCACCCAAAAGGGCAATAACCAGTACGAACAGTGGTTACGTCGCGTAAGAGATGAAGCCTTTGTTAACATCTTAGCACCCGAATATGTACGCAATTAATATGATGAACAAATCAATTATGCGTATTGTGATTACCGCTGGAGAACCTGCAGGAATTGGCATTGACCTTGTTGTGATGCTCAGTCAACGAAACTGGGATGTACAATTGGTGGTCATTACTGATCCAGAAGTGTTAATAGCACGTGCGCAGCAACTTGCACTACCTGTTACTATTCATCTCTTCGATCCAAAACAAGCGGCACAGGCGAGTACTATGGGTAATATTTGGGTACTGCCTGTTTATGTAGCAGAACCCTGTATTGCAGGAAAACTGAATAGCGCAAATTCACATTATGTGTTAGCGACGTTAAAAGCCGCCATTGAAGGAATTAATGCAGGCTATTTTTCAGCATTGGTAACAGGACCTGTACATAAAGGAATTATCAATGAGGCAGGTATTCCGTTTACGGGTCATACCGAATGGTTAGCGGAACAAGCAAATAATGTACCTGTTGTTATGATGCTCGCTTGTCCAAAGTTGCGTGTTGCTTTGGCAACGACACACTTACCGCTTAAAGAAGTAAGTGCTGCCATTACAACAACAGGATTAAGCAAAACATTGTCCATTTTACACGATAGTTTAATTAATGATTTTGGCATTACGCAACCGCGAATTTTAGTTGCAGGACTTAATCCTCATGCAGGAGAAGATGGGTATTTAGGACGTGAAGAAATTGATATAATTGCGCCTGTTTGTCGTGCTGCACAAAAAAAAGGCTGGTTAGTGTCTGCCCCTTTACCAGCTGATACGCTATTTACACCGCCTTTTTTAGCCAGAACTGATGCTGTGTTAAGCATGTTTCATGATCAAGGTCTACCCGTACTAAAACATTTAGGCTTTGGCAATGCTGTCAATATCACGCTTGGTTTACCCTTTATTCGTACTAGCGTTGATCATGGTACAGCACTTGATTTAGCGGGCACAGGTAAAGCAGAAGTTGGAAGCTTTATCACTGCGATTAACACAGCTATTGATATGGCAAAACAACGGAACAAAACAGTATGAGCCATAAACATAAAAAACGCTTCGGTCAACACTTTCTGCACGATCAGAGTGTACTCGATGCCATGACTGCTGCCATTGCACCACAAGCAACAGACATCATGCTTGAAATAGGTCCTGGAGAAGGCGCATTAACAACCCGTCTTATTGATCGTGTTGCTCAGTTTACTGTTGTTGAAATTGATAATGATTTGATTCCAACACTCACTAAGCGGTTTGCTAATCGCGCACATTTTCATATCATCCATCAAGATGCCTTAACGCTTAATTATGCTAATGCTGTCGAAGGACAAGATGCTTTACGTGTGGTTGGCAATTTGCCTTACAATATATCAACACCGCTTATTTTTCAGCTGCTCGAAAGTCGTCGTCGTATTACCGATATGCATTTTATGCTACAAAAAGAAGTGGTTGAGCGTCTAGCAAGCCCCCCTGATGGTGAACACTATGGTCGCTTAAGTGTAATGACACAATATTATTGTGCTATTGAGGACTTATTTCATATCGGTCCAGAGGCATTCGACCCACCCCCTAAAGTTGACTCTGCTGTTGTGCGCTTAGTGCCTTATCGCACCCTGCCTTTTACTGCCAAAGATGAGCAAGGCTTTGCGAGCATGGTTAAGCAATCGTTTGCAATGCGTCGTAAAACACTACGCAACAATCTTAAAGGTACGCTGTCTGGTGAAGAAATTGAAGCTTGTAATATTAATCCTAGCGTTCGTGCTGAAGTACTATCGGTAGCTGACTTTGTGCGTCTTGCTGACTTGCTACACGACAAAAATGAGCAAACGCCATTATGAATATTCCTTATCCTATCGCAGCAGTGCGCATTGAGGTCAATAGTGAATACCTCGAAGATCAGTCAATTCCGATGCAACATATCTATACCTTTGGTTATCAAATTCGTATCACCAATACAGACGAACAACCGCTCACATTGCGTCGTCGCTTTTGGCAAATTACAGATGATAATCAACACATAGAAACGGTAGAGGGTGAAGGCGTTGTTGGTCAACAGCCTACACTACAATCAAATGAATCTTTTGTTTATACATCGGGTGCACAACTCAAAACGCCATTTGGACAAATGCAAGGACACTATACATTTGAAAACAAACAAGGTGAATTATTGAGTGCGCCCATTCCCGCCTTTTTATTGAGTATCCCTCGGACAATTCACTAATGAGTAATGCGGCACGTACCTTTGTTATTGGCGATTTACAAGGCTGCTTTGCCAGTCTTGAGATGCTCCTTGACAAAATTAACTTTGTATCGGGTATTGATCGTATTTATTTACTAGGCGATATTATCAATCGAGGACCTCAGTCGCTCGAATGCTTACGTTGGGCTGCGAATACACCTCATGTGACATCTGTTTTGGGTAATCATGATTTTCACCTTATGGCTGTTTCGACAGGCAATGAGCGTTATCATCGTGCTAGTGATACAATAACAGACATTCTCAATGCACCAGACAAAGAGGCACTACTTGATTGGTTGCGTTATCGCCCTTTACTGATTCACCTTCGCGAGTTTAATGTCACACTTGCTCATGCTGGTATTCCACCACAATGGACACTGTCGCAAGCACAAAAAATGGCGCATAAAATCGAAAAACGACTACAGGGTAAAGATTGGCAAACCTTTGTTCATCACGATTTATATGGTAATAGTCCTACTACCTATTCAGAAGATGCTAGTAGAACTGAACGAATGCGTTTTACCATTAATGCCTTAGCACGTATGCGATTATGTACAGCACAAGGCGAACTTGAATTTAAGCACAAATTTGACTTTAGCACTGCACCAATTGGGTTTGCACCTTGGTTTAGCTATCCACGTATCGATGAGAGTTGCGGACGTATTTTATTTGGACACTGGTCAACTTTAGGGTTAGAGCAAACAAAACATAGTTTATGTTTAGATACAGGGTGTCTGTGGGGAAAAGTTTTAACGTGCTTATGCCTAGAAAACAATGAATTAACGCAAATAGCCTGTCCTCAATATGCAAAACCTGGAGCCTTCGAATGAAACATATTAAAAAACATCCCGACATTGACGAGCTACTCAATAAACTTGAGGCAATCGAACTAGAAACGCTAACAATACCACATCAGCTGTCTATATTACGTTCTGGTCATGATTGGAACTTTTTTGTTATTCCTATCACTGTATTATTACTACTTGCTGGTGCTGCTATTGGACTCAATTTTAATAAAATTATGTGGGGATTTGTTGGCGGGGCTTTTTTTGCTTTATTAGTGGGTTATGGATATCACTTGTTTGATTTACAATGGCAACGCGCTGCCAAACAAAAAGTCATTGAACTGATTAATGACATTGAAGGAAATGAAGGCTTTTTACCTTGGTTTAGACCTATTTTAGCAAAAACAACTTATCGTATTATGTTTTACAAATTAATGAGACGTCAGCAGATTGAAATTGAAGAATACGTACGCGCTCTACACCGTTTACGCGAAAAAAATAGAGATGAACTGAAAATAAGACTGCTCAAACTATATCCACTGCCAGAAACAGGCCATGATGAAAACACAAAAACAAATTAAGTAAGTCCTAATTGACGACTTTGCAACATAATTCTTGCATCACGCAAATGTTCTGGTTGTAGTAAAAGTGTATCCATACCTTTACTAATGCACTGATGCATTTCTGCCCCAATATATGAACCTAACGATATTTCTGCTACGATACCATTAGCAACTTTAAGTAATGCAACCAATAAGCGAACATGATCATCTTCAATAACCGTGCAATCAACCTCGTGATGATAGTAAATTGTCTGGATAACAGATTCTGCCAATTGCCACTTCTTAGCAAGTAGTATACCTGTTAAGGTATGATTAGTATTATACAGTGCTTCTTCTTTAGCTATTGACGTTAAAGGATGTGTATGTGACTCTCTAAAAATTTTTTGACAGCCTACTTCATCTTTCATTGCGAGTAAAATTGCACCACAATTATGAAATAAACCGCAAACATATGCCTCATCTGGGTCAACACCCTGTACATTATGTGCTAATTCTGCAGCGCATAACGCAACATCAATAGCATGATCCATAATGTCCTGCACAAGCTCTTGTGTACCCATCAATTCTTTTAATGCGGCTGAAAGTAATAAATTTTTTAATTTCTTAGTGCCCAAAACAGTCACAGCTTGACTAATAGAAACAATAGGACTTGCTTGTCGCATTGTTGGCCAATTGGCCAATTTAAGCAACTCAGCTGCTAAAATAGTATTACCACTAATGATGTCAACCATATTAATGGTATTAGGATAGCGAGAATTGATTTCTTTATCTAATTCGATAATATCCTTAGGCATTTTTGGGATTTCTACCCCCTGAATTGCAGCAAAAGAGCGTCTCATTTTTTGCTCAAAAGTTTCCTCAACTTCATTCATTTTTTTACCTTTTTATAGTAATGAAAATAGCGTATACTTCAATGTCATTTTCCTATTCTAGCACACTATAAGCAATCCAATAGGATCAGTTTTTTATATTGACTCTCTAACAAGATCAAACAGCAACCTTTGCAGAAATATGCGGATGCGCCTGATAGCCTTCAATCACAAAGTCATCAAAAGTATAGTCAAAGATACTGTCAGCTTTGCGTAATACATTCAGTTTTGGCAATGGATAGGCTTCTCGTGCTAACTGAAGCTGAGCTTGCTCAAGCGTATTGCGATACAAATG
>CAMCGI010000044.1 GCA_945874205.1 Francisella tularensis subsp. holarctica | reverse complement strand
TAGAGCAGTGAGCTAAGGAAGCACTCACTGGTAAGTCTTAACGACCTATAACCATCTTCTGCTACTTTCGTAGCCCTCTGGACAACTGGCTTTCGTGTTTCCACTCAAGCCCCCACCTAGAGCTTTAGCTCAGGTGGCGGGTTGTTGACTGTTAATATCCCATTGCCATTCGTGTGATGCGATTTTTGAGGGGGCGACATAAGGTTAATAATCCCATACCAGCACTCGCAGCACGGCGCACTAAAGGTGAAGGGTGTCCAAAAAGCGTCACTAACCCATGAGTAAAGTTCATCGTATGCTGATGGTCACCTTGCCGTTGTTTTGCCAAGGCTTGCCACCCCCCTGCTTGACAGTCTTGAGCCCATTGATAAACTGCTTGAATATCACGAATTCCTAAATTAAGTCCTTGTCCTGCGACAGGGTGCTGAGTGTGCGCAGCATTACCGACTAATAAACAACGTTCTTGCTGAATACTATCAGCACGAATTTCAACGAGCGGATAATGCACAATCGCTTCGAGCGTAATCACTTTACCCAGTGTTCTACCCAATTGATAATTAATGGTATCAATTAGTGATTTTGTTGATAGTTGTTTTACCATCTCGGCTTTTTCTACAGGGTAGCAATAAACAACTTTGGCTTGATGCTCATTTGCCATGGGTAAGAGTGCGGTGGGTCCTTGTGCGGTAAAACGCTCAATAGCAAGGTTGTTATGTGCCTCTGATAAGGTTGCAATCGCTGTTAAGAGCTGATGTGGGTAATGACGTGTTTGTATTTTAATGTTAAGTTGTTGGCGCGTCCAAGAATGCGCTCCATCGGCGGCAAAAAGATAGTCAGCATGCCATGTTTGTAATTGCTGTTGTTTATCTAAAGTTGTTAGACTGACTGTTGTTGATGTTTGCGTTAGTTCTTGAGGTTGAATGGCATCAACTAACTGAACTGTAGTTTGTTTAAGCATTGCAAATAAGCATCTTCCTAGTCTTTCTTGCGATAAGGTGTAGCCTAAAGCAGCCACATCCATTTCGCTATGTGTCATCGAAAGTGTGCCGAGGTTGTTTTGAGATGAGCTGTGTATGCTTAAGATAGGTGTTAATTCAGCCATTAAAAGGGGTAATAGTTGCGTTTGCTTTAACCAATCAATACTCCCTGCAGTAAGTGCTAATTGACGATTATCATAACTTGCAGGTAACCCTTGGCTAAAATCGTGTTGTTCAACTAGCGTTACCTGCCAGCCAAGTCGATTTAATGCTAAGGCAAGTAATGCGCCAACAGGACCTGCACCAATAATTAATGCCGACGTTTGAGTTAACGTGTTTTCATCCATGTTTCTATCTCCTTGCGTGTGCGTGGCAAGCCTGCTGTTAAACAGTCATATCCAGTTGCACTAACCAAAACACTGTCTTCGATGCGAATACCGATACCCCGCCACTGCGCTGGCACATCCATCATCGTGTGTGCGATATAAATACCCGGCTCAACTGTTAATGCCATACCAGATTCTAGCATACGCCACGCACCTTGTTGTTTATAAGCACCCACATCATGAACATCACACCCTAACCAGTGTCCTGTGTTGTGCATATAAAAAGGCTTATAACTTTCTTGCTCAATAATGCTGGCAAGATCACCCTGTAGTAGACCTAAATCTAATAAACCCTGTGAAATGACATTAATGGCTTCTTGGTGCGGTACGTTGTATGGTGTGTTCGGACGAATAGCATCAAAGGCAGCTTGCTGTGCTGCCAATACAATATCGTAAAGTGCAGCTTGCTCTTTAGTAAACTTACCATTAATAGGGAAGGTATGCGTGCAATCGCCTGCATAGCCATCAATTTCTGCACCAGCATCAATTAAAATTAAATCACCATCGCATAAAATGGCATTATTTTCTTGATAGTGCAAAATACATGCATTTCTACCACTAGCGACAATGCTATCAAAAGCATGACGTACCGACCCTTGATAACGGTATTCATGTTCTAATGCAGCTTGAATTTGATATTCGTATTGCCCAGCTCGTGTGGCACGCATGGCAGCCAAATGTCCCGCGACTGTAACTTCTGCTGCCCGTTTTAATCCTAGCTGTGCTACGTTATCTTTGATAAGACGCTGTTCGTGTAGTAAGTTATCTAAATCATTGATGCCTTTAGGGGCTTCTGTACCTTGGCGAACACGTCGTTTGATTTGTGTAATAACAGACAATAGTCGCTCAATCCACCCATTAGCCTGTTCAAAACTTAACCAAAGCGTGCTCTTGTTTGCCAACCAATTAGTTAATAGTGTATCTAGTTGGGCAATATCATATGCTGAATCAATCGCAAGGTGGCTAGGTGCAGCCTCAATACCCAAACGTAACCCATCCCACGTTTCTCGCTCAGGGTTTTTAGGACGTAGACACAGATGACATGTTTCTTCTTCAGTAGTTTTAATAAAAATGAGAACACTATCAGGTTCGTTTAACCCCGTTAGATAATAAAAATCACTTTGCGGACGAAATGCATACCCTGTATCACGATTGCGTATTTGTTCATTACCAGAGGGAATGAGGGCAACTGCATTGGTAGGTAAACTGTTAAATAGTGCTTGGCGGCGTTGTAAATAATAATTTTCTAACATAATACTAATGAACTATTGGTTTAGAGATAAGTGCAATATGTTCGGCGATATGGGCAGCTGCCATGCGCACATACTCACTCAGTTCAACAAAGCTCAGTTCATCCTCCTCGCAATCGCTAACACTATTTTCATCAAGCTGGCTAATCTGCGTAATGTCTTCTATCCACTCTCGAAATTCTTTAGGTAGTGCCTTCCAGTTTTTGATGCGCTCTCCTAACCCTAATCCATATAAATAGCCCTGACACCACTGTTGCAAGGCTAACGCACGTGTTTTAAGTGCTTCGTTATCATCAGGAATCAACAATGACATGCTAAGTGGATCAGCTTCAAGTTGTGCTTGGCTATCGACATGAATTTGTTGAAAAGCTTTGAGTAGTTCAGCAGGAATACTGCTAATATCAAACTCTTCAATAAGCGCATCGAGCCATAGTTTTAAGTCCCATTCAGCATGGCTTGCATTTAAGCCATGCCAAAAGCCATGTAAAAAAGCAGCATCTTCACGTGCAAATGCTGTTTTAAGAGAAGCATCTATTTGTGCGTAATTCATATCCGTTCTATATAATAAGACTAATTGATGACATTATCGCACTGAGGAAGAGTGGATGCAAAAAAATACCGTTTCTTTGTTACTAGCAGGGAAAAAATTTCAGGTACCATGTAGTCCAGCTGATGAAGAGGATTTGCAGATAGCGGCAGAGGCTGTTAACTGCGCACTTCAAAAAACACAGGGTAAGCAGCCGTTAGATATACGTTTATTGATGTTATCACTAAATTTAAGCTACGAGCTTTTGCAAGCAGATAAATTTAGTAAATCTTTAGAAGTAGAGGTTGCAAATGCATTACGACAAGTACAACAGTTATTAGAAGAGCAAAAAAGTGGGCAGGATGATAATTAATAAATACACTCGTCTCTCTTTTTAGGATAGAATAAACACAAAGGCGTGTTCTGGGTGTTTTGTAATTGTTGATGTGCCCTGAGCCGATAAGCATTCTTTTGGGGCTGAATTCCTGTCGGGGTGTGCGTCCTACTTTGTTTAGGATACCTAGCCGACAGCTCTAGCCGCCACCTCTAAACTCTTGGGTTTAGGGACTATACGCAATACGGGCATTTGGGCACGTCTTTTATCTTATTTTTTCTAATTTAATTAGGAATGTCATTTTCTGATGACGAACCAATTTGCTATATTACCCTCACTACGTCAACAGATGCGCCAACAACGTCGTGCATTTTCGAGTGAGCAGCAGCATGAGCATGCGCAATTATTAAAACATCATTTATTAGCTTTATCGGGTTGGGACTCACCACGCGCTGTGGGTGTAGCCTTTGCATTTGATGGTGAAATTAATCCTTACTTTGTGGTTGAAGCCTTGCAAGGTTTGGGGCATCACTTATATTTACCCGTATTACAAGAGAACAAACAATTACAGTTTGCGCATTGGCATTCTGACTCAGTCATGGTTAATAACAAGTTTGGTATTTTAGAACCTCACGAAGTGACGCTTATTGATATTGAGCAGCTAGATATAGTATTTATGCCATTGGTCGCTGTTGATAAGCAAGGAAATCGAATGGGTATGGGGGGCGGGTACTATGATCGAACCTTAGGGTGTAGTATTAATCGTCCTTATTTGGTTGGTATGGCACATTATTGCCAATTGGTAGAAGGTTTACCTGTTCAGTCGTGGGATGTTCCTTTGGATGCCTTAGTCACGGAGCAAGGGATGTTGTTTTGGCAGCCGTGGTTGTGGCGTTAACGAGAGTTTTTTAGTGATGATTTGGCAGTTTAACCGTATTCCTCAAATTGTTTTTGGTGTGGGGGCGCGTCACCGCTTAACAGCATTAATGTGCTCATTTGGTCAGCGTGTTTTGTTGATAACGGGAGCGCATTCATTCGATGCACAATCTGATTCTGTTGAGTTACTTGCACAATGGGAAAAAGCAGGGTTAACACTATGGCGTGAGAAAGTGAAAGGTGAGCCCTCACCTGAGTGGGTTGATCGTTGTGTGCAACGTTATGCACAACATGATATTCAGCTTGTGATTGCTATTGGTGGTGGGAGTGCTTTAGATGCTGCTAAGGCGGTTGCTGGCTTATTACCGATACAAGATTCGGTAATGAACTATTTAGAAGGTGTTGGTACTCAGTTAGTTTATGCAGCGCAAGCACTTCCTTTTATTGCCGTACCAACGACAGCGGGAACAGGATCAGAGGCAACAAAAAATGCAGTACTAAGTCGGCATGGTGTTGATGGGTTTAAAAAGTCATTTCGGGATGATAGTCTTATGCCTCGTTATGCTGTTGTTGATCCAGAATGGATGCTATCTTTGCCAGCGAGTCAAATTGCTGCTAATGGGTTAGATGCGATAACACAACTTATTGAAGGTTACACTTCGATTAATGCCAATATGATGACTGACGCATTAGCACTAGAGGGGTTGCGTCGCGGATTAGCCGCTTTACCACGCTGGGTTGCCAATCCACAAGATGTGCTAGCAGCGACAGATATGGCATACGCTGCTTTAGTATCTGGGTTGGTATTAGCGCATGCTGGATTGGGAGCTGTGCATGGAATGGCATCACCTTTAGGCGCATTTTTTCCTGCCCCGCATGGCGCAGTGTGCGGTATATTATTAGCCGAAACAACACGTCAAAATATTAATGCATTAATGCAAAATGAAGCAACCTCAGTTGCTTTAGCACGTTATGCTGATATTGCTCGATTATTGCTCGATGATCCAACCATTAAAGAAGAAAGTGCGCTGATATTATTAATAGAGCAATTACAACAGTGGCAAGATGTATTCAAATTGCCTCGTTTAGCCGATTTTGGTATGACTACGGCAGATATTGCACGCGTAGTAGAGAATAGTCGCGGTAATAGTATGAAAACTAATCCCGTTGTATTAAGTGATGCTGTTTTGTCTGATATTTTATATAAGTGTTT
Organism: Francisella tularensis subsp. holarctica; assembly: GCA_945874205.1. GTDB lineage: Bacteria > Pseudomonadota > Gammaproteobacteria > Thiomicrospirales > Thiomicrospiraceae. The sequence goes on along the minus strand of CAMCGI010000044.1, from coordinate 6,889 downwards.
ATAAAAAATACGGCTAATATTATTGTTTGTTAGTTATTCACGCAATATCTTACATCTAATACGGCATCTAATGCTTCTACTTTATCCATGAGTGCGAGCCAATCTTGGTCGATATTGAGTGAAAGTTCTAAATGAATACGGGTTTGTTTTGGGTGCGTAGAGGTGCTGGTATGAAAATGACCAATACGGATACCTTCTTTCGTTAAGCAGATAACTAAATCAGCGAGTAGATTATCACGCTCAATAGCGGTAATATCCAAACAGAGTTGTGTTTCGGGATTGGTATCAGTACCCCAACGCACACGAATAAGTCTTTGCTGGCTGTCGGGTGATAATGCCAACACGTCGGGGCAGTCCTGACGATGAATTTTTAAGCCATGATTGCGTGTGAGTAACCCAATAATCGCATTATTAGGCTCTGGTGAGCAGCACTGCGCTAAGTGGGCTGTGGCTTTTCCGATACCAGGAATAAAAATTTCGGGCACTTTATGACTATTTGTGAATTCGCTGAGCTTAGGTGTTTCGATGCGAGGATGCAGATACTCCTGTACCGTTTTAGACAGTTGTTCACTGTTAATTTTTCCCTGACCGATGCGAATAGCAAGCACTTTTTCATTTTCAAATTTTAGGCGTTCCAGTAAAAAATGCGTAAATTCGTTAGTAAGCCGAAAACGGTTTCGTAAGCGATCGAGTTGAATTTTTCCTTCGATAAAGTGAACATCAGCATTTTGACGATTAAAGAAGTTACGAACTTTATTGCGTGCACGATTGGTTGCTAAAAAGTGTCCAGACAACCATTTTAAGCTTGGTAGTCCATTTTTTTGGCTGAGAATCTCAACACGATCGCCATTAGCAAGTGGTTCATCAAGTGGTTTGATTTTGCCATTCACAATTGCTCCTCGGCAAGCATGACCAAGATCGGTATGGATGTGATAAGCAAAATCGAGCGCAGTTGCCCCTTGTGTTAACCGTAATAAATCACCCTTAGGCGTGAGTGCAACAACATGACGACCTTCTAATTCTTTTTCCCATGCCTCGAAGCTTAAGGCATCTAACTCGCCCGATAAGCTATTGCGTAAATTGCTTACTAAGTTGGCTAATGCAGCATCTTGCTCGCTTCCTTCTTTGTAGCGCCAATGTGCTGCAACGCCTTCTTCTGCCAATTGATGCATGGTATGTGTGCGGATTTGAACCTCAATAGGCCATCCTTTTGCACCGAGTAAAATAGTGTGAATACTTTGATAACCGTTGGGCTTGGGACGGGCAATATAGTCGTCGAACTCACCTAAAATCGGCAAATAGTGCTGATGCAAAATACCCAGTACACGATAACAGTCTTCAATGCTATTTGTTAAAATGCGCAAGGCATGTAAGTCATAGAGTTGGTCAAACGTTAAGGATTTATGCTGCATTTTTTTATAAATGCTGTAAATATGCTTCGGACGACCATAAATTTCACATTCACAGTTTTCTGCTTGCAAATAGCGTTGAATTTGCTCAGTAGTGCGGCTAATAAAGGTTTCACGTTCGGAGCGTTTACTGGCTAGTGCTTTGGCAATACTGGCGTAGATGTCTGGTTTAGCAAGACGAAAGGCAATATCTTCCATTTCCCACTTCCAAGCAGATAAGCCCAAACGGTTGGCAATGGGGGCGTATAGCGATTGTGTGAGCAAAGCAAGTTGTTGCTGTTCATCACTGTTGATACTTTTGAACTGGCGTAACTTAGTTAAGTGGCTTGCTAGTGCGCTGAGCAGCACCAAGGGAGATGCTAATAAAGATAATAGCATCCGTCGAAAGTCTTCCCATTGCTCAGGGCTTTCGGGTAGGTGTTCTGCTAAGTGTTGACGATGTTTTTCCCAACGCAGCAGCTTCTGACGCAGGCGAGCATCCGCTGTTTCACACGCTTTATCCTCTTGCCAATCAACTAACAAAGTTATCAATGCACTGGGTGCAGGCAAATCGCGCAATAAAGGCAGGGCTTGCGCTAAGGCTAAAGGTAAATTATTTAAGTGTTCGTTCATGCTTAGTATTATAATTCAGCTTATTATTGTGTTGTGATATTTTATCGGTTGCCTTAAAGGAAAAAACATGACTCTTACCCTTGCTACCCTAATTAAAGACAGTGATTACAAGCTCACGCAGTTTAAGCCAGCACAAATTGAACAGCTCGAAAAGCGCATCATAACTAAAGAAAGCAAGGGTAAAACGACACCTTATATTACCTGTTTGGTGCGAGACAATGGCACAAAAGAAATTAAGCTGACCCCTGAAGAAGTGGTGCGTCAGTTGTATTTAATGGTTTTGATTGACGAGCTAGGCTATCCCATTTCGCAAATGGCGTTGGAGTATGCTGTAGCCTTTGGTACAGAAACCAAGCGAGCGGATATTTGCATTTTCGATAAAGACCGTCCGACCACACCTTATATTATTGTCGAGCTTAAAAAACCAAAGCTTAAAGAAGGTAAAGAACAACTTAAAAGTTACTGTAACGCCACGGGCGCACCGATGGGCGTGTGGAGCAATGGCGAGGCAATTTCTTACTATCACCGCAAAGACCCTAACTATTTCGAAGACATCCCAGCGATTCCCAGTGCCAAAGAAAAGCTATCGGACATTTTAACCGCGCGTTGGACGATTGATGACCTTATCAAAGCCGATAAGCTGGTGAATCAGAAGAAATCATTAAAAGACTTAATTTTAGAAATGGAAGACGAAGTATTAGCAGCGGCTGGTGTTGATGCCTTTGAAGAAATGTTTAAACTGATCTTTACCAAGTTATACGATGAAATGCAAAGCGGACGCGATAAAAAACGTACCTTGGTGTTCAAAAATTATGGTGATACCGAAAGTGAACTGAAGACTAAAATTCAAACTCTGTTTGAAAAAGCCTGCGAAAAATGGGGCGGTGTTTTCCCTGAAGGGTCAAAAATTGACCTCACACCGAGTCATTTAGCGGTTTGTGTGTCGTCGTTAGAAGGGGTAAAGCTGTTCAATTCTAATTTAGATGTGGTCGATGAAGCCTTTGAATATTTAATTAACAAAAGCAGCAAAGGCGAAAAAGGGCAATATTTCACGCCGCGCTATGTTATCGATATGTGCGTTAAAATGCTTAATCCGCAAGAACACGAAACCCTGATTGATACTGCAGCAGGCAGTTGTGGTTTTCCCGTACATGGTATTTTTTATGTCTGGGAACAGATTATGAAAGACGAAGGATTAAGCAAAAGCCACTTGTTTACCAGCGAGCAAAAACCAGTGCGGTGTGAAACCTACGTACAAGAAAAAGTATTTGCCATCGATTTTGATGAAAAAGCGGTGCGTGTCAGTCGTACCCTAAACCTGATTGCAGGCGACGGACAAACGAATGTGTTGCACTTAAACACGCTCGATTATGACCGTTGGGACGAAAAAACCAAAGACGAAAGCTGGACGGATATTTACGGCGAAGGGTGGAAGAAATTACGCAAATTGCGCAGCGAAAAAGAACAAAACCGTAATTTTAACTTCGATGTGCTGATGGCAAACCCACCCTTTGCGGGTGACATTAAAGAAAGTCGTATTTTAGCGAAATACGAGCTAGGTAAAAAAGAGAATGGCAAATATCAAACAGCGGTAGGACGCGATGTTTTGTTTATCGAGCGCAACCTAGACTTTCTCAAACCGGGTGGACGCATGGCGGTTGTCTTGCCGCAAGGACGGTTTAACAACAGCAGCGATAAGCGCATTCGTGAGTATATTGCAGGGCGTTGTCGTATTTTGGCTGTGGTTGGGTTGCATGGTAATGTATTCAAACCGCACACAGGCACAAAAACAAGCGTACTGTTGGTGCAAAAGTGGGATGACACCCTTTGCCCGAAAGTCGATGATTACCCCATCTTTTTTGCCACCATGCAAGAGCCGAGCAAAGATAATAGCGGTGATAAAATCTTTGTCAAACAATCCGATGGTTCACCGCTGCTTGATACGCATGGTCATTTAATCGTTAAGCACGATTTATTTAATCACGATGGGTTAACACAAGACGGCATCGCCGAAGCCTTTATCGAATTTGCTAAAAAGGAAAAGCTTAGTTTTTTTCGCTAAGCCCATTTAATGAAGCCAAATATAAGGCTTTGTTGGATGGGCTGGAGATAAGTGAGGTTTTTTGGAGTAATTTGGAGAGAACAAAACGTATGGATGCGGAGTTTTATTCGCGCCAAAATATTCAGGCTTTAAAAGTTTTAATTGAAAAAAAATCATTCCCTATTACTAAACTTGTTGATGTTTCTGACGGTAATCATATGAGTATTAGTGACTATTATTGTGATAGTGGAGGTATTCCTTATTATCGGGGAACTGATATTTATCATTTTTTTATTGAACAAGCAAATAGAGCTTTAAAAATTGAGAAACGCGCTTTTGATGTGCCTAATATGCGGCGGTCACATCTAAAAAAGGGTGATGTTTTGATGTCAATTGTCGGTGCAATAATTGGTAACTTATCTTTAGTTACCACAAATAGTGATGCAACCTGTAGTTGTAAGCTGGCTATTATGCGCTCTAAAAATATAGAACCGAGCTTCTTAGCTATTTATCTAAAATCCTATTATGGTCAAAACCAGATTCAAAAATATAAGCGTGGTGCTGCACAGACAGGATTAATTCTTGAAGATTTTGAACAGATTCTAATTCCTTGTTTTTCTAGTGAGTTTCAGGTAAAAGTGTCTGAACTTATTAATAAAATATATGAAATATCTAAAAAAGATCACAGTATTTACCAACAAGCCGAAATCCTGCTGTTCAAAACATTAGGCTTAGACAACTTTACTCCTAGCACGCAATCGGTCAATATTAAACTATTCAAAGATTCGTTTGCTGCAACAGGGAGATTAGATGCGGAGTATTATCAGCCGAAGTATGAACAAATTCTTGCTCACATTAAAAAGCAAGGTTGTTCAACGTTAAGTCAACTGGTTGATATTAAAAAATCTCTCGAACCTGGTTCTGATGCTTATAGTGACGATAATATAGGCTTACCTTTCTTGCGTGTTGCTGATTACAGTAAGCAAGGCTTAATCAAACCACAAAAGTATTTACATGATGCTTTTGTAAATGAAAATAAAGAAAAACTGGATGCCCTAAAACCCAAAAAAGACACTATTCTGTTTTCAAAAGATGGTAGTGTTGGTGAAGCCTATTGTTTACAGGAAGATGCAGACTTTATTACATCGGGTGCAATTTTACATTTGACCGTAAGAAACATTAAAACCTTATTGCCAGAATACCTAACATTGGTACTTAATTCTAAGCTGATAAAAATGCAATCGGAGCGTGACGCTGGCGGTTCGATTATTTTGCATTGGCGCGTTAGTGAAATTGAAAGTGTTATTGTTCCTTTAGTTGACATCAAAATCCAAACCCAAATAGCCGACTTAGTGCAACAAAGTTTTGCCCTTAAAAAAGAAAGTGAGCAATTGCTCGAAAAGGCAAAGCAAGCTGTTGAGCTGGCGATTGAGCAGGGTGAAGATGTGGCTATGGATTTTCTTAATGACTTAACAAAGAGAATCAGTTAATGGCATCAATAGGTAAGGATTATAAAAAAGAGTGGTTTGAAAAAGCAAAAGTCGATTATTTTTCGCCTTTTGTTAATTTATGGTTGGCGTGTAATTCTTGGTATAATTTTCATTACTCTTTATCTGGTGATAGACATCATGTGAATAAATTGAAAACAGATTTTGGTAATAGCAATAAGCTGTATAAAAATTTTGAGAAAATTTATGCGAATGGCGATAGCAAAAATGAAAAATCGTTTTTGGCATTGTTGGAATTATTGCATTTTTCATTAAATCAAGCACGAATAAAGCCAGAAAAATTTCCCGCAACAAAATATTTAAGTTTGAGTTGTATGCTTGTTGATTATAATAATCTTAATGATTGTAATGCTTATGTTAATGCAGTCTTGCCAAGTGCTCTGACAGCCAAGGGAAATTTAAAGTCTAATGTTAATGGTATTATTTTAGGTAGCAACTTAGTCTTTGATGCAAATACAGAGATCATATTTTCAGGGTTGATAGAAACGATCTATCAAGTCAGATGTATGTTAGTGCATGGTGAGTTATCACCTACAGATGAAAATCACGAGGTTGTTAAGTATTGTTATTTAGTTCTTTATGAAATGATGAAAGATTTTTGTGCCTAGTTTTGTGTTGAGGTAAATGTAATGTCTGATAAGTTGTTGTCGTTTGATGATGTCGTAGAAAGAACCAAACAAGGTAAAAGGTATTTATTGCTTGGTAATGGTTTTAGCATGGCTTATGATAAAGCTAGGTTTTCATTTACAAGTTTGCTTGAAAGTGCAGTCGATAAGAAAATTATTGAGATAGAGTCTCCTGTATATAAACTCTTTCAAAAGCTAGAAACATCAGATTTTGAGTATGTTATGAAGCTATTAGAGGATGCTCAGCGGGTTGTTGACTGTTATTCAATTGGGAACAATTTAAAAGATAATTTGTCAAAAGATGCCAAAAGCCTAAAAGAATATCTTGTTAAAATTATTACCAACAATCACCCTGATAAAATAACAGAAATACCAGATGATAAGTTTAATAATACACTAATTTTTTTGGGTCTTTTTAGTAGCATTTATAGTTTGAATTATGATTTATTGCTGTATTGGTCTGCGATAAAGCATTATGAACGTAATTCTAGACAAGAAGGTTTTACTGACGGTTTTGGTTGTGTGAGTAAAGATAATGCAGAATTGGTTTTTAAAAACAATAGTAACACTGGAAAACAAACATTGTTTCACCTTCATGGTGGATTGCACTTGTATGATAATGGTCATGAATTCCAAAAGTTGAAATATGATATAGGTCATACGTTAAAAGATCAGGTGTTAGGAAAGTTGAAT
>CAMCGI010000043.1 GCA_945874205.1 Francisella tularensis subsp. holarctica | reverse complement strand
CTGTGCTACATCGCTTAGACGAATCGGGCTATTGTCTTTGGTTGCGATGCGTAATTCAGCAAGATTGTCTAGTCCTATTAGGCTACCATTAAGTCTAACAACTAATGTTTCTTCGCTTTCATCTAAGCGCCCAGCCCCTGTGATTTGGTGATTGTTTATGATCGTTTGTTTGATATCATCAAGGGTAATGCCTAAAGCTGACATGCGCAGTGGGTCAGGAGAAATATCATAGCTGCGCACTTCTCCACCTAAGGTATTGACATCGGCAACACCTGCAATGGTACGTAGACTAGGACGAATAACCCAGTCTAACCACTGACGACGTTCACTTAATGAAAGGCTATCACTTTCTAATGTAAACATAAATACATCGGATAATGGGGTTGTCATGGGGGCAATTCCCCCATCCATATCAGCTGGCAAACGCTCAGACATAGCACTAAGACGTTCATTAACCTGTTGCCGAGCCCAATAAATATCAACCCCTTCTTCAAAGTCAATTGTAATATCAGTTAATCCATATTTGGTAAGTGAGCGTAGACGTTTTTGCTTGGGAATACCAAGCATTTCAGTTTCTACAAGCGCAGTAACACGTGTTTCGATTTCACTTGGCGTCATGCCTGGTATTTTAAGAATTATTTTAACTTGGGGGTGTGTGATATCAGGAAATGCATCAATAGGGGTATTCATCATGCTCTGCCAGCCGACGAGTGCTAATAAACTCGTTAGTAGTAGCAATAGTAAACGTTGTGATAATGCAAGCTGTATTAGCTTACTCATGAGCTTCACCCTCTAACAACGCTTTCACAGCAGCAGTGCCTTGTACAATAATGGCATCTTGAGTGCTCAAATTGGGTGCGCGAACTTGCCATCCAGTACGAGTACTACCCAATACCTCTATCTCTATCATATTAATTTCATTTTCTTTTAAGACAAATAAACTTGCTTTATTATTAATATGAATGACAGCTTGTCGAGGGACTTCAAAGTTTTTTAGCCCAATGCTGTTTAATTGCAGGCTTACCCATTGCCCCGGCATTAACATAGGTGCTTTGTCAATTTTAGCTAAAAACATAACTTTTTGTGCTGTATTGCGTTCTGGTTGTTGACCTACTAAAACTGCATGGTAGTCGCTATCTTTAATGCTAAACGTATCACCAGCGGATAGGGTAAGCGCCTCAGTAGCAGGTAGAGCAAATTCGAGCCAACGCGTATCACCACTTTGATAGCTTAATAAGGGTTCTCCAGGATTGATGCTATGACCTTGTGTCGTTTCTAATTTGAGTATGCGTCCTGATACCTTTGCAAGCAAAGTAAATTCGCCAGTAGGCATGCCATGCTTCATCATCGCCACTAAGTCTTGATTCGTTAACCCTAAATGCAGGCATTGCTGCGCTGCCATTTGAGTGGTTAGCTGAGCTTGATCTGCTTCCGATTGCGCAATATCAAGTCTTTTTTTAGGAATTAATCCTTGCTCAAATAAGGAGCGTTCACGTGTGAGTTGCTGATTAATGAGTTTTTCTTTATTTCTATCGATTAACCATGCATGAGATGATTCTAATAGACTACTGCTAAATAAACGTGCCAAAGGCTGCCCCTGTACAATATACTGATAGGGTTCAACTTGCCAATCTAATAGTGTGACGATATGCGAGAGTGAGATATTTTGTTGACTCTGTTGGGGTAAAATAATTTGAGCTGGATAGGCTTGCGTAACCCTTTGTAAGGGTAAAGGGTGTTGCGATTGAATACCAAGTTTGCTTTGGGTCGCGGGCGTTAGTGTCACAGCAAAAGCAGGTGAAGATAGTAATGTTAGCGAGCAAAAAAACCATTTTAATGGGATGAAAAGTCTCATAATCCTGTATCTTCCTGTAATGCTTTGAGTGCTAATGCGCTAAAAATTTGACCATATTTTAAAAGTTCTGCAGTATGTTGACCTTCTAGCCAAGCCGATTTAATACGCAGTAACTCTCTCAAATCAAGCTCACCTGCACGAAAAGCAGATTGTGCCATGGTATATTGTTGACCAAGTGTTTTATTAAGCTGTTGTTGTTGTTGCCATTGACGACTATTTTGATTAAATCGCGTGTAATATTGATTCCATTGTGTGATAACTTCTCTTTGTGTTTGAGCCAGCTCTGTTTGTGCTTTTGTGAGTTCATAGCCTAGTTGAGCGTATGTTTGTTGTCGATGTGCTGTGGTATTGAGCGGAATGCTAATGCTAACACTGACACGATTACTCGTTTCTGACAATCGGTCATTTCTATTTTGTTCACTTGCTAGTGTTATTTCTGGTTTATTAGTCGATGCCTGTTCAGCTTGTGTGAGTTGCGCTAGAATAAATGCGCTAGAAGCACGCTTGTATAGAATGGATGCACAGTGTTGACTATCAAACTGTGCTGAAAAAGAGACAGGTTGTTGTGAAATGTGAGGCAAAGCACTTTGTTCTGTTAGTTGTTTAAAAGCAATGCTTTTTTCTTCAAATACTTGCTCTGCCATGCTTAAGTCTTGTTGACGTTGTTGCCAGTCTGCCATCGCACTAATTGTATCAAATTGAGATAAATCTCCAGCATCGTGACGTGCTTGTACGTGCGTTAATAAGGTTTGAGCATGTTCTAATGCGAGTTGAGCATGATGTAAGCCTTCTTGTGCAGCAACATATTCTTCACCAACACGGTATAAAGTTAGGCGTAATTGTTGGCGTTGTGCTGCGAGTTGTGTCGTTTGCCAACGGATCAATTCTTCAGCAGCATGTTTTGCAAGGAAGCGCTCATTTGGCCACCATAATGGCAATAAGACCCCAATAATTAAATCTTGATATCCTGTATCTTTACCCAGCTGGTCAGTTTTAATTTCACCTAATGCGCGTGGTTGTGCTGACAAAAGACTATTTGCTAATTGCTGTTGATTGTCCAGCCAATAGTGTTGTGCAGTTAATAAGGATTCTGGCTGATGTAAAGCAATAAACTGTTGTTCTAATAACAACAGTGCGATTGAATTGCTATCATTATGCGTATCTTCATTTTCTGCAAAAACACTATGAGAAAGTAAAAATAAGACAAAAACAAGATAGCGCATAGTGTTGAGTATTTCCATTGTAAAATGCCCACATTATCGTGGGCATAATGAAAATTATCTATCCGACATTTGTATGGGAATAGCATTTTTTTTGCCAACAATGCAGTTAGCCGCATCAACATAAATTAATGTTGGATGGTGTTGTGCAATGCGCTCGCTATTTATTTGGCTATAGGTACAAATAATCAGTAGATCACCAGGGCGTGCTTTGTGCGCAGCAGCCCCATTGACCGAAATAATCCCTGTTTTAGCTTCAGCACGAATGGCGTAAGTAACAAAGCGTTCACCATTATTGATATTGTAAATTTGAATTTGCTCATATTCATGAATACCAGCAGCTTCCAATAGTTCGCTATCAATAGCGCACGACCCCTCATAATCTAATTCAGCATGAGTGGTCGTAACGCGGTGTAGTTTTGCATTGAGTACGGTTCTTAACATTGAATCCTTTTCCTATTAACCTGTATTACGCATGCCAGCAGCAATGGCGTTGATAGAGCGAAGAAGGGGTTTAATCCATTCATCTCGCTCAGCATCAGTTGCACTTGGGTCACGGTAGCGTTTAAGTAGTACAATTTGTACGTGATTGAGCGGGTCTAAATAGGGATTGCGACGATGTAAAGATAGTGCAATTTCTGGCGTGTCTGCCATGAGGGCTTCATTACCACTAATACGCAAAACCTCGCCAATGGCGCAACGACATTCTTCTGCAATGGTATTATAAATTGCCATCGCTTGTTCACGATCTTGTGCGAGCATGGAGTATTCTTTGCCTGTTGTGAGTTCTGACTTAAACAGGGACATTTGAATGTTACTAATCATAGCACGGAAAAATGGCCAACGCGCATACATATCTTGCAATGCATCTGGCTGTTCTGGATGCTCTGCCTGCCATTGTGCGAGTGCTTTGCCTAGTCCATACCAAGCAGGAAGGGTGAGGCGTGCCTGTGCCCAACCAAATACCCAAGGGATAGCACGAATCGACCCCTTTGTACGATTTCCTACTTTACGATGAGAAGGACGTGATCCCATATTCAACATGCCAATTTCTGTAACAGGCGTAATTTCGTAGAAATAATCTAAGAAACCGGGTGTGTTATCCGTTAATTGACGATATGCTGCTTCACCATACTCTGCTAATTCAGACATGATTTTTAAGTCTTGAGGTGCTTCACGACGTACTTCTTGCACAAGATGTGTGCTTGCTTTTAGCAGTCCAGTAACCCCTAACGTCAACTCATATGTCGCTGTTTCGCAGTTGCTGTACTTATAAGACAGTACTTCACCCTGTTCGGTAAATTTAATTTGACCATGCACAGTGCCATATGGCTGAGATTGAATTGCAATATGTGTAGGACCGCCGCCACGTCCAACCGTGCCACCACGACCATGAAATAAGCGACATTCAACGCCATAATTTTCAACAACAGCCATAATATCTTTTTGAGCGAGGTACAAGTTCCATGATGAGGCAACAATCCCCCCATCTTTACAAGAATCAGAATAACCCAACATAATTTCTTGTAAGTTACCAGCAACAGAGACAAGTTCACGATAAGTTGCATTTTCAAGCAAGTTTGTCATGACAGGAACGATTTCTTGTAAGTCTTCAATTGTTTCAAAAAGAGGCGACACTTGAATATTACAATAAGGCTTGCCATGACATGTTCCTGCTAACCCTGCCTGATGCGCTAGAAACATGACTTCCATAATATGGCTTGCATGATGGGTCATAGAGATAACATATTGTCCAAATGCTTTAGGGCTAATTTTTTCACGCATTTTACGCATAACGTCAAAAACAGCGAGCACTTCTTTGGTACGCTCAGATAATTGTAAATGTTGACGATCAATAACCATCGGTGAGGCAATATGTTTTGCTAATAAGCTAATACGATTTGCTTCATCTAATGCAAGATAATCAATATCTAAATGTGTCAAAAGTTCTGCCACTGTTTCACTATGTGTTGTTGATTCTTGACGAATATCGAGGCGCATTAGATAAAAACCAAATGTTTCAATCAAGCGCATTAAGTCGCGCAGTTCACTATTGGCTGTTTTTTGATCACCATGAGCACATAGTGAGGTATGAATAAGTTGTAGATCGGCAAGGAATTCATGCTCGTTATTATAGGCATGACGAGAACGTGGAATAGGGTCTTTATTAATTCGGCTTTCAATCCAAGTTAAATTAGCCTTAAGTTTTCCATCGATAATGTATAAGAAACGGCGGTAAGGTTCATCATTAAACCGCTGAGAGCGATTATGAAAAACATCATCTAGTAAATCAGAGTCAACAATTGTTGCGCGATTAAGCACTTCTTGGCTAATGGCACACAAACGGCGTGAATGCGTTAGGTGGCGACTAAGCTTTAATATCGCTTCGCGATAATGATACATAATGGTGCGTGCGTGTAGTAACACGGCCATTTCTGTTTTTGTATGCGTAACGAATGGGTTGCCATCACGATCGCCACCAATCCAAGAGCCAAAAGATAAAAAATTGCTAGATTGTAGATTGCTATCAGGGTAATGATGGGCTAGTGCACGGTCAAGAAAGCGATAAACTTTAGGGACAGCATCAAATAAAGACTGACGGAAATAAAAAATACCATTACGAATTTCATCATCAACATCGGGCTTGTTGGCACGAACTTCGTCAGTATTCCATAACGTTTGAATTTGGGTTTGTAGACGATCAATAATTTCGTGGTCATTCCAATGTGTTTGACCATCAAACTGTAATTCTTCTAATGTTTCAAATGCAGCACGTAAGTTTTCCATGACTGCGCGACGCTTAGATTCGGTCGGATGTGCTGTAAACACGGGGCGATACATGAGACCCTTAATAAGTTCTCCCATTTGCTCGCTGCTAATGCCTTGTTCTTTTAGTTCGCCAATAGAGGACATAAAAGAACCTAACCACAAAGGACCTTCGTGGCGCATTTGATGTTGTCGACGATGAAAAGCAGCTTCCTCTTCGGCTAAATTAGCTAAGCCAAAATAAATATTAAAAGCACGAATAACATGAGTAGCAGTGTCGGCATCAAGTTGCGCAATAAAATCATTTAATGACTGACGTAGTTCTGGATCTTCTTCTTTACGTAGGCTAATAAAGCCACGTCGCATCTGTTCAACAGCATTAAATACTGTCTCGCCTGCTTGCTCTCGCACAACATTGCCAAGCAGTGTACCGAGTAATTTAACGCGTGCGCGTAACTGCTTATCTTGAGTTTCTTTCATGTCATTCTATTCCTGTTGTACAGAAGCGATAGTTATTTAAGCTATTCGTGCCGTCGCACTAATCATTTAGTGTCCTTGGGGTAACCAAAGGCAAACTTGATAATTATACTCTATTCTAAGTATATGACAAAAAAACACCGCGATAAACGCGGTGTTTTTTTGCAAAAATAGCAGACTAACTCAGTTTTGCTTGATAACGGTTTACACCATCCATTAGTTCTTGCTTGGCGGCATCAACACCTTCCCAGCCATCAATTCGTGCCCATTTGCCAGGCTCTAAATCTTTGTAACGCTCAAAAAAGTGCTGAATTTGTCCTTTGAGTAGTGCAGGCACATTCTCTAAATCACGGATATCTTTGTAGATAGGCGTTAGTTTGTCGACAGGAACAGCAAGAATTTTGGCATCTTGACCACCATCATCGGTCATTTTAAGTACCGCAACAGGGCGACAACGAATGGCACAGCCTGGTTGTAATGGGTAAGGTGTAATGACCAATACATCAACAGGATCACCATCTAGTCCCAATGTTTGGTTAACAAAACCGTAGTTCGCTGGGTAGAACATGGCTGTTGCCATAAAACGGTCAACCCAAAGTGAATCGGTTTCTTTATCAATTTCGTATTTAATGGGGCTTGAATTAGCTGCGATTTCGATAATCACGTTCATTTCATCTGGCACTTTGCCAGCTGTTATATTAGCAAAACTCATTAATTTGTTTTCCTTATAAAGGGGAAAGTAACTGTATGCAAAAAAATCCCCGCAGTGCGGGGAGTGATGCAGAGCATAATAAAATATTACGCGCCGTAATATTTTTTAACTGTCTCAACTTCTTGCTTAGAACCCAAAACAACACCACAACGCTGGTGAATTTTTTCTGGATTTAAGTCCATAATATTTTCACGAGGGGTTGTTGATAAACCGCCCGCTTGTTCGATTAAGAAGCTCATTGGGTTGCCTTCGTACATCAAACGTAATTTACCAGCCTTGCCCACTTCACGGTTATCCCAAGGATACATGAAGATGCCACCACGTGTTCAAATACGGTGAACTTCGGCAACCATAGAGGCAACCCAGCGCATGTTGTAACGCTTGCCCAATGGACCTGTTTCACCAGCGATACAGTCTGCAATATAAGATTGCATTGGTGCTTCCCAAAAACGTTGAACAGACATATTAATGGCGAATTCTTTGGTTGTTTCTGGTACTTTGATTTGTTCGCGAGTTAGAACAAACTCACCAATTTTAGTGTCAAGTGTGAATACGTCTACACCCTTACCTAACGTCATTACCAATAAAGTAGATGGACCATAAAGCACATAACCAGCCGCGACCTGTTTGCGACCTGCTTGCAGGTAAGTGGCTTCTGCACCACCATCAGCACCATCGGCAGCTAATAATATAGAGAAAATTGTACCAACAGATAAGTTAACATCGATGTTTGAAGAACCATCTAATGGATCAAATAACACTAAAAACTTACCATCAGCAGAACCAGCAACAGGTAAGTCTTCTTCTTCAGACGCGATGCCACGTACGACACCAGAGGCTAATAACGTATCTTTTAACAAGTCGTTAGAAATAACATCTAATGCTTTTTGGTCTTCACCTTGAATGTTTTCGGTGCCAGCAGCACCCAAAATACCCGCTAATGCACCCTGATCGAGGCGAAAAGCGATGTCTTTGCAGGCAATCATGATATTGTTCAACAGATAAGACATGTCTGCATCTGCATTCTGCTTGAGGTATGTGCTTAGCAGCATAATGGGCGGCTCCTATTAAATAAACAAAAAACTTTAACAATTATAACAGAAGTTGATGCTGTTCGTCGTGTTGCTGTTTTTCATAGTTTTGTTACGCTTTGCGTTAAATTAATTCTTTATTGTTCAGGTTTATTGTGTCATTCTTACTTAATCATAGCAACAATTTCGTTTGAGCAACCACGCAATTGCTTGTCGTATTTAATTGCTCTCACTTGCACTTGGTCAGCGACTGTCTTTAGCCAGTCTTTGCTATCGTAAGTTGCCATTGAATAACCTTTTAGTCCTTCGTGATAAGCAAGATATAACTCTCTTACTTGGCTACCTGTTAAGCCAAGTTTTCGGTTTGCATTATTATTATACCAACCAATAAAATCTAACGAGTCACTCATGTTAGTACGGTGTGCTTGGTAGTTTCCCGTTGTCTTAACATAATCATTCCATGTTCCGTTTAACGCTTGCGCATAGCCTAAGGCGCTACTAGTTTTATTGGAAAATACAGTAAAACTACTCTTAGGGCTAGCATTGGCAACAAAACGAGACTCTTGATACACAAACGCTAATTGCACAGCAATAGGTGTTCCCCAGCGCCGATAGCTATGGTTCGCATCGACAAACCAATTAGGGTTATCCCGAAATATTTCGCAAATATTTTCTGTAGCGCCTCGACGAAGTGGATTACTAGGGGTTATTTGTACGTTATTACCATAATGACTCGTAGTTGATTTAGATGGACTCGAACAGCCTGACAGCCATAATATCGCCATACCTAAAGGAATTAGGGATAAATTACGCGTCATTCTAAAAGAGGGCACTCTCATGGTGTTTTTCCTCAGTGCACGGGGATGCTTTTTAGCTAACGGCTTATTCGTATATTCCTTTAGTTATTTTTGTTATGGTTAACAATCGCTTTCTTTTTAATAAAGTTATAACATAACACACAAAACAGTAGAATTTTGATTGTGCCTGTTGTAAACTGAAAAATTAGAATACGTACAAATATTGAATTGTTACTTTTAGAGATAAGTTGTGGATAATTGGGAAAAAATACAAGCGAGTTTAGCAAAAAAAGGGATTTATTTAGCCTCACCTAGTGCATTACTAGAGTGGATTGAGCAGGTTGATCCTGTTTGTGCTCCTTATCAGGATATTATGGCTGATGTTGTCATGCAGCAGCAGTCTATTGTTTCTTTATTAAACCTGATTATTCAGGATACAGACGCTGCAGTACAAAGTATTATTGCTGAAATTACTATTGTTGATTCTGATGTGAATCAATTAGCGATGCATTTTAATTTAGTGCAAGAAAAAATTAATCCCTTGCAACACCATTATACAGATAAGCAGCTTGATGAAATGCTAGATGGTTTGTTGGTAATTATATCTAACGATAATTATGTATGGCCGTTTATTTCTACTCATATTTCTAAACTTGCTAGTAATAACAAAGCAATACGAAACGTTGTGCAACGTATTATTACGTTGTTGTCTTTTAAGTCTATTATGGATGTGGCGACAGCAGATAGTAAAAATAGATCATTTGTGCAAATAGCAGGCGAGCTAAGAACACTTGCGCGTCAAGGAAATGACTATTCGGATGATATGTTGTTTGTTATTAATGATGTTCAGCGTACTTTAGAACAAAAAACAGCTGATTTTTCTACTTCCGTTTCAGATGATTACCAAATAAAACGTAATATTATCAATAATGAGATTAAGTCAATCTTACGGACGCATTCCGAATTGTTATCGTTTTTAGCAGAGGTAATTAATTTATTTAATGACGCACATCGAGATGTTTGTAATCGAGTTCAGATGATGTATGCACAGGTTCAATTTCAAGATATCGTGCGTCAAAAGGCTGAGCGAGGTATTAATTTAATTCAAAATACCATTAATACACTTCAGGCATTAAATAAAACGGTCGATATAGATGCTGCACATATGTTATTGCAAAATGCAATAACACATTATGAACAAACTGATGCGCTACATGCTTCTTTTCATCATAGTGGCGCGGATTCTTCGCACCACGGTGGCAGCATGATGGTTGATTTATTTTAAAAAACAATAATTGTACAAAAATACTGTTTTGGCTTAATTTATGCTGATTCTTTTCAATAACCTGTTTCGTTAATACCGCTATCCCCCCCTTTTTTTGGAGATTTTACAATATGGCACTCATTAAAAAACCGATTACTACATCACATACTGATTACTCGGCTAATTCATCGACTCAAAAGCGTGACTCCGAAGTTGCTCGTCGTCGCGCCCGTACCATGGGTCGTCAACAACAAGCAGCAGAACGTATTGCAGGCGCGACTACTGAGTTAGGGGCGGGTGTGACAGAGGCGATGACTGCTGCCAATCAATTGCAACAGGCAATGTCGCAAATTGCAACGGGTGCTGAAGAGGCTTCGGGGGCAGCGGAGGAAAGTTTACAAGCTGTTCGCTTAATGGGTGAACAAATTAAAGTTCAGATGACTGCTGCAGAAGATTCACGTAGTCGTATTGAAAACTTGCAAACCATTATTACTGATGTTAGTGGTAATCTTGCAAGCACAGTACAAGGTGTTATCGATGCTTCTGAGGAGCAGTTGCGTTCTGCTAATCAAATTATTGAACTTGAGCAACAGGCTGCTAATATTGGTGAAATTGTACAAACTGTGACGCGTATTGCTGATCAAACCAATTTATTAGCATTAAATGCTGCTATTGAAGCGGCGAGTGCGGGTGTACACGGAAAAGGATTTGCTGTCGTTGCTGACGAAGTACGTACACTTGCTGAAATTTCTGAGCGTTCTGCAATGGGTATTCAAGAAGTAGTAGAGCGTATTCAGACTGAAGTTAAATTAGTGGCAGAGGCTATTAATGGCAGTGCTACGCAAGGTCAACAAGATGCTGAACGTGGTCGTAAAGTAACCGATGACTTAGAAGTCATTCGAAGTGATATGGCTGGCTTAATGCAAGGTGCTATTGAAATTGCAGCGGGTGCAACACAAGCTGATCGTGCCTCTGTAGAAGCATTTAAAGCATCTGAGAGTATTGCGGCTGCAGCTGAACAGCAAAGCGCGAATGCTGACCGTGGTCGTAATACTGTGCAAGAACAAGTTGCTGCGTTAACGCAAGCTGATCAAGCAACAGAAGAATTATCGACTATTGCAGAGGATTTAAAAAATTCGAGTGATGTTCAAAAGTCTGCCGAAGAAGTCGCTTCCGCTGCTGAAGAATTATCGGCTGCAGTAGAAGAAATTAATAAATCTGCTGGCAGTATCAATAGTGCTATTAATGAAATCAGTACAGGTGCTGCTACTGCAGCGAGTGGTGCTCGTCAATTGGCAGCAGCTATCAGCCAAATTGAAGGCGGCGCAGAAATGGGTGCTCGTCGCGCTACGGAGTCTGTCGAAAAAGGTACTGCAATGCAAACTATGTTGCGAGATGCGCAGTCTCTTATTGGTGAGATGATTAGTAATATTGCAGATTCTGTTGCAGTGAATACAAAAACAATTGTGCGTATTCGTGAACTGCAAAGTTTGGCGCGTGCGATTGATAAAATTATTACGGTCATTGATACGGTTAATATTCAAACGAATATGTTGGCAGTAAATGGTTCTGTTGAAGCTGCGCGTGCGGGTGAGCATGGTAAAGGTTTCGTGGTAGTGAGTACAGATATTCGTAATTTAGCGCGTGATTCTGTCGAAAATGCTGACCGCATTAAAGAATTAGTGATTGCAATGCAAGATCAGATTAATGAAGTGATGGCAGGGATGCGTGCTATTGGTGCTGAAGCGCAGACGCAGGTGAATAAAGCAAAAGCGGTGACAACAGGATTGGTTAGTGTTATTGCTAACGTTGGTGCAGTATTAGATGGTGGTAAGCGTATTTTAGCAGCTTCAGAAGGAATTGCTACTGCCTCTGCGCAGTGCAAAACAGGGGTGGATCAAATCGCAGCGGCAGCGACAGAGGCACAAGCAGCAGCAGCTGAGGCTTCGGCAGCGGCCAATCAACAATCGCAAGGTGCTGAAGAGTTAGCCGCAGCGATTGAAGAGATTGCATCATTGGCAGATGAATTGCAGTCAGCAGCTTAATCTTAAGTCATAACCTAGGAGTATGCTATGAGTGACAATCTCATGGATATTACAGCTGATGTTGATGCTCAGGCACTTGGCTCGAGTGAAGCATTAGACAATATCATGTCTGATAATGCCCAATATGTTATTTTTTCTATGCGTGGTGAGCAGTTTGCTGTCATTATGGGGTCGGTGGGTGAAATCATTCGCCAGCCTAAGCTAGTTTCTGTTCCCTTAGCATCGCATGGTATTCAGGGTGTAGCTAATTTACGTGGTAGAGTTTTACCGATTGTGAGCCTTGCTGAATTGTTTCGGCTAGCGCATAAAACAACCGATGAAGCGACACGTGTACTTGTTATTAACCATAAAGGCACTTCAATTGGTTTTGTTGTCGATCGTGTTGAAAAAGTTATTACTGTTGATGCTGCACTAATCGAGCGTAATAGTACTGTTTCGAGCAATGTTAGCGGCAAATTTTTAGATGGAATGATTAAGTCACGTGATGGACAAGGTGGTTTGTCTCA
>CAMCGI010000042.1 GCA_945874205.1 Francisella tularensis subsp. holarctica | reverse complement strand
CCCTGTATTGGCATTATTAATAGCAAGTGCATCAAATACTTTACCAGCATCTAACTTAAAAGCACGCAAACGTTCTGGATTGCAATTAACTTGATATTGCTTGATGTTACCGCCAAAACTATTAACATCAGCGACACCTGCAGCTGTTTTGATATGGGGTGCAACAACCCAGTTTTGAATTGATCTTAACTCTGTTTGTGGCAAGTGTTCACTGCGCAAAACATAGCGATAAATTTCACCAATACCTGTACTCAACGACCCCAAAACAGGCTGTACCCCATCGGGCAATATCGCTTGTTGCAACCGCTCCAATATTTGCTGGCGTGAAAAGTAATCCTCTGCATCGTCATCAAATGTCGCAGTCACTACCGACAAACCAAACATCGATGTTGAGCGTAAACTCATCAAATGTGGCGCACCATTAATTGCACGCTCAATCGGCATACTTACTAATTTTTCAATTTCTTCAGGTGATTGATTAGCATATTGCGTAATAATGTTAACAAAGACATTTTGTACATCAGGAAAAGCTTGTACGGGTAGACGCTCAAAAACAAAAACGCCATAAATCGCCATCATCATGGTAACAATAACAATCATCCAGCGTTGACGCATTGCTAAAACAAAAATCTCACGAATCACTGTTATTGCTCTTGATCATAACACTAAATAAAAACAAAAAAGTTATTAACATTCTTTGCACTTTAACTCTGCACGACGTGCAAAAATTAAATATAACGCAGGTAACAATGTTAATGTTGCTAAGGTCGCAGTCACCAATCCACCAATAATTGCTAATGCAAAAGGTTGCGTTGCTTCAGCGCCCACGCCTGTCGAAACTGCTGCTGGCAATAAGCCTAGCATTGCCATTAATGCTGTCATTAATACAGGACGTAAACGGCTCACAGCACCTTCACGCACAGCATCAAGCAAACTCTCTCCCTCAGCGCGCAACCAATTAATTTGCTCTAATAAAATTACACCATTTTGTACAGCAATACCAAAAAGCACAATAAACCCAACTGCGGCTGAAATACTCAGATTAATCCCTAATAACCATAGCAAAATTAACCCACCAGCCAACCCAAACGGCACATTAAGCATAATGAGTAACGACTGCTGTGCTGACTTAAACGCCCAAAATAACAATGCAAAAATCAACAATAACGAAATAGGGACAATGACATACAAACGCTTCATAGCACGCTGCTGATTTTCAAATTGTCCAGACCATACCAACCGATACCCTGGCGGCAAAACAACTTGCGTTTTTACTTCGCGCATAGCATCTTTCACAAAAGAGCCTTGGTCACGATTAACAAGGTTACATTTAATCGCAATACGGCGGTTATTGTTTTCACGAGAAATACGATTAGCACTGGTTCTCACATGAATATCTGCGATTTCAGCGAGTGGAATAAAGCGTCCTTCAGGTGTTGGAATCAGTAAATCACCCAAAGCGGCAACCGAGTTCCGTCCTGCTTCTTGCAGTCGAACTTGCAAGTCAAAGCGACGCTCGCCTTCTAATATTTGTGTTGCAATGCCACCACCCAAAGCGACCTCAATTTGTTTATTAACATCGCTAACATTAATCCCATATCGCGCTGTTTTATCGCGATTAATAACTAATTGAACTTCACCTAAGCCCAATTGTTGCTCAGCGCCCACATCACTTGCACCCTCAATGCCATTGAGAATATTGACGATTTGATCCGCTTTTTCTTGCATAACAGGCAAGTCTAAGCCGAACAACTTAATAACGATTTCACCCTTAGCACCCGAAATAGCTTCTTCAACACTATCTTGAATAAGTTGTGAAAAATTATATTGCATTCCTGATAAAACAGAAAGTTTCCCTTTCATATCAGCAATAAGATCAACCTTACTAGCGTGGTGCCATGTTTCTTTTGGCTCTAAATCAACCAACAACTCCATGCTATTGAAGCCTTTCGTATCGGTTCCATCTTCAGGACGACCTAAATGACTTAGTACAACCTTCACCTCTGGATAACCCATTAAAACATCACGAACTTGACGTTCTTTTTCTTTGCTTTCTTCTAATGAAGTTGCCGTAGGCATAGTAATCGTTAGCCAAATATTACCCTCATCTAGCTTGGGCATGAATTCAGTTCCTAAATAGCGTGCCAGAGATAAACTAAAAACTAACACAACAAACATGAATACCACAAAAACCTTAGGCAAGCGTAATACACCCGCTAGCGTTGAACGATAAATACGCGTTAACATTTCGGTAAATGTATTATGTCGCTCACTCAATCGCTCATTCAAGAAGAAACTCATTAATGCTGGCACCAAGAATAACGTGAGCAAGACGGAACCAATGAGTGCAAAAGTAAGTGTTAATGCCATAGGCGAAAATATTTTACCCTCTACCTGTTGAAAGGTTAACACGGGTAAAAATGCAGCGATTAAAATAAGCTTCGAAAATAAAATGGGACGAATCATCTGACTACCTGTCATCACAACACCCTGATGGCGATGCAAATCTGATTCATTTTTGACTAAGTCTAACGATAACCGCACCATTACTGCCTCGACTAAAACCACAGCAGAGTCGACAATAATACCGAAATCAACCGCCCCCAATGAAATTAGGTTGGCAGAAACATGAAAAGCACTAATAAAAATAAAAGCAAATAATAAAGATAAAGGAATAACAACAGCAACAATCAGTGCCGCAACAGGGCGTAATAAAAATACCAATAAAATAAAAATTACGAGTAAAGCACCATGCAATAGATTATCACTGACGGTATGAACCGTATGAACAACCAACTGAGTACGATCATAAACAACATCTAAATGTGTACCCGCTGGCAACATCACCGTATTGAGTTCATCAATCCGTTTTTTGACCCCTTCAAGCACTTTAACAGCATCGCCGCCTTTAGTCATCATAACGACACCTAAAGCAACATCATCTTCAGTATTAAACCCGACAATACCTGTACGGGCTTGATTACCAATTTCAACAACACCTAAATCTTTAACGCGCACGGGCGTATTGCCGTTATTACTCACAATAACTTGTTCAATATCATCGAGGGTACGCAACAAGCCAATCCCCCTAATGACCATTGCTTGCTCACCGCTATGTAAAAATCCACCACCTGTATTCGCATTATTTTCTGCAAGTGCATCTAATACATTGGCTGCACTCAATTTAAATGTACGCAAATGATCTGGATTTAAATTAACCTGATACTGTTTAACCTTACCACCAAAGCTAGAGACATCAGCAACACCTGATGCTGTTTTAATATGAGGCGCAACGACCCAATCTTGTAATGCACGCAATTCTGTCAATGGCAAATTCTCACTATGTAATACATAGCGATAGATTTCACCAATACCTGTGGTTAATGGTCCTAATACAGGTTGTGCGCTAGCAGGTAAGTTTGCCTGTTGTAGACGTTCTAACACCTGTTGGCGAGAAAAATAATCTTCTGCATCATCATCAAAGGTAGCGGTAACCACTGACAAACCAAACATTGATATTGAGCGCAAACTCATTAAATGCGGTGCACCATTAATTGCACGTTCAATCGGCATACTTATTAGTTTTTCAACTTCTTCAGGCGACTGATTTGGAAATTGCGTAATAACAACCACATAAACATTTTGTACATCTGGAAAAGCCTGAACAGGTAATCGCTCATACAAAACAGCACCATAAATTGCCATTAGTGCAGTCAGGATAATGACCATCCAGCGCTGATGCAGCGCGAAAATTAGAATATTACGAATCACTTATTGCTTACCCGATTGAGTAGATTCCATTTTGCTCAATAACATGTCTTGACGTAATGCCAATGCACCATTACTAATTACCTGATCACCCGCTTTTAAGCCAATACGAACAATGGCATTTTTTTCGAAACGGATTCCCAAAGTGATGGGCTGCCAATGATAACGATCATCAGCTGTTTTGATAAATACAAAATTTTGATCCCCTTCAGCAATCACCGCAGTTAAAGGAAGCATTAAAGAAGGCTGTCCTGGTAAATTACGAATAGATACCGATGCATGCATCGCAGGTAAAAGTTTTAAATCTGGATTTTCTAAAGCACAGCGCACACGAATAGAGCGTGTCGCTTCGTTAACAACTTGACTGATATAATCGATATGACCATAAAACTCAAAATCTGCCCATGACGAAACCTTAACACTAATCGGTTGTCCTTGTTGAACACGGGCGATATCTTTTTCAAAAACATCAATCCACAACCACAACTTACTTAAGTCAGCAACCACATATAATGGATTAGCTAAACTAGGACTCACTTCCATACCAGGGTTAACCGTTGCCTCAGTAATAATACCTGATAAAGGGGAGCGCAAATGAAAGGCACCTGTTTGCGTACTCACTCCCCCCATTTGCACACCTAGTTTTTCTAAAAACTTACGTGCCCTATCTTGCTCTGACTGTGCATTCGCTAAATCATCTTGAGCCTGTTCGTAATCTTTACGCGCCATGACTTTACCATCAAATAACTTTTTAGCACGCTCAAATGATTCATGCATCAGCCTTAAATTTGCATTGCTTTTTTCAAGTGCTGATAAAGCATCGTTAAAATCAGGACTGTCTAGCTTAAGCAACACATCTCCTTTCTTAACTTGTTCTCCCAAAGGAATAGGCGTTGAAATAACACGCCCTGAAAGCGGAGAGGTAATACGTACTGTACTATTTTCATCATATGCAATCACCGCACTGGCAGGCGGCAACACGGGCGCATCGTTCATCACTAACGTGTGAAACTCTAAGCCTTTGGCACGTGAATCATTATGCATAACGATCACATCAGAACCATCTACAAAAAAAGTGGGTAAACTCAATCCTGCTTCTGTTGTTACTTTTTGCTCATCCTGACATCCCGCTAATGCCACTGTTATCCCTAATACTATCCATAAAGAACGCATTTTATTTATTTCCTTCTTCGCCCATAGCGTACATCAAATTTAACCATGCTGCTGTTTGATCGTATAAAGCTTGTGTATAAGACAACATCGTATTACGACAGTTATTTTCTGCATCCAATAATTCTAATAACGAAATAGCACCTTGACGATAGGCTAAAGTCGATGAATCGCGAACTTGTTTTGCGCGATGAATAACCTCTTGATCAAAACGTGATAATACCTGCTTTTTTTGTTGAAATTGAGCAAAAGATAAGCCAACTTGCGTTTGCACTTGTTTTTTTAACTGCTCAAAAGCAAGTTCTGCCCCTTTTTTAGTGGCACGTGCTTGTTCAACTTCACCCTGATATTGATGCCATAACGGAACTGAGACAGAAAGCCCAATCCCAGCACTATCTCGCACGACAGCTGAAGCATCATGAACATATTGTGCCCCTACTGTCAGGTCAGGAGTTTTTTGCACCTCCGCCAAACGCAATTGACTATCTTTCTGCGCAATAATCAAGTTCGCTGCCTGCACATCTGCACGCTGCGCCAGTGCAGTATCCAGTAATTCTTTTTGTTTTAAACTTGGTAAACTGCGCGCAG
This sequence comes from Francisella tularensis subsp. holarctica, assembly GCA_945874205.1. Taxonomy (GTDB): domain Bacteria; phylum Pseudomonadota; class Gammaproteobacteria; order Thiomicrospirales; family Thiomicrospiraceae. The sequence goes on along the minus strand of CAMCGI010000042.1, from coordinate 7,401 downwards.
GAAAATCATCCTCTGCACTAAGTTCATTCCACGGTACACTATGCGCAATAATTTCTGCAAGTTGTTGACGAGAAAAATCTAAGTCTAAGTGTGCTTGCTCTACATCTGTTTTTGCTTTTAATGATTCTAATTCAATACGACGAAACTCAGTTTCAGAAATATCACCTGCTCTCCAACGCAAAGCATTGGCTGCAACAATTTCATTGAGTTGCGTCAAAATATCATCGTAAATTCTAACGCGACGCTGATTCATCACCACCAGATAATAATTATTTAATAAATCTCGCGTTAAACTACGTACCAAGTCCGTAAACAACAGCTGTTGTGCACTTAACCCAATATCAGCAACCTCTATGCGCAACTGACGCTTACCTGCTGTTTCAATTAATTGACTGACAGTTAAATTATTATTAAATGGCTGATCCCAATAACTTGCACCCCAACCATGCACTTCACCCAACCCAGCAATACTCAATGAAATACTTGGATTAGTAAACTCTTTAGCAATAACAACTTGAGCGCTCGCCATATCGACTTGTGATTTTGAAGCCATAACGGCTAAATTCTGCTGTATAAAAAGAGCAACAATTTCATCTTCTGCCACAACTTGTGCCTGTGCGCTAGACGAAACTGACAACAGTGATAACATTATAAACAGTAAAGGGCGCAAAACTTTCTCCAAAAGCAAGACAACCTTGCAATACTAGCGAATAAAGCAATAATTTACTAGGAGCAAACCTACCTATTCATAAAAATTACATTATCTTTGCACAAGCTTGCTAAAAAACCTTAAAAAAATTAGCACTAATCCCTAAAAAAACAGTATGATAAACTCTCTAAAAAATGTTCACTACTTCAACCCTATTTACAAAAAAGAGTATCTAAAAAAATGAAACTATTAACACTGACAACAGCACTATTATTAGCACTAGCCTCTTTTAATGCAATGGCTGTTGGTGCTATTGCTGTAGATGACGAAGCTGGTAGTACAGACACTGGTTATGGCATCGTGACAGGCATGGGTAGCGAAGCAGAAGCTAAAGCTGGTGCGTTAAAAGAATGTAAATCAGCAGGTAACAATTGTAAAGTAGCCGTTTGGTTCACAACCTGTGGTGCATATGCTAACTCTAAAGAAAATTCTGGCATTGGATATGGTAATACTAAAGCAATTGCAGAATCTAAAGCACTAGAAGCGTGTGGTGGTGATTGCAAAATTCAAGTTTCTGATTGCGAATAATCTAACTTAACAGTGAAACGGAGATGATTTTGTGACAATACGTTGCTTAATCTCTCCAAACACTTGCCCATACAATACGTTATCAGAAAATAACAACCCTTCTAATACTATTAGTTCGTCCTTAATCGGCAAATTTTGCGCCTGATGCGCCAATGGAATGTCATCCATAAGTTGCCACTGTAAACGCAACCAGCTCAATAATTGTCGTGCATCAGCTGCATGTACAATACCCTGTTGATAATGATGTCGACGCAAGCGGCAACGCACAAAGCGCATCAAAATGAATGCAAAAAAGAGAGTGATTACAGCAGCGATCACCAGTAATATATCCCAGACCCAAAGCACTAGCGCAAAACCAGAATCCCCCGAAACTTGCCAATGCTGTACCTTGCCAGTTTGTCCGTCAAATAACCAAATATCTTGCACAGCGATACGCCAGCGTCCCATCTCAGTTGCAACCCAAGGCTGTTGCGCGTGAATTATCGTCCAATACTGACCATCGTCCCATTCGTGTTGCACATCGAGCCACGGCTGCAAGCCTATTATCGCACTTCCTGATAACACTGGAATATGAACCCCTTGCGACAAAAGCCCTTGCACACGCCATTGCCATGTTTTAATCTGCTGATCGCCAACGAATACCCAGCTTGAACTTGTTTGAGAAATCGGTGCGTTATCAGCACGACCAACCCAAGCCTGTGCAGGTACAAAAACAGGTAGGCTACGCACGTAAACCGACAAGCTTGGCAAAGTTACTGTTTTTTGTGCGCCACTCGTGCCTTCTAATTGTAGGCGCAATGCAGGCAACTCTTGCACCCCCAACTGTTTAGGGAAAACAATGGCTTGCCAGCGGTAATGATGGGCACCATCAATCATAGTCTGCTCGGCTTCTGGCATCATACTCAATGCTTGCCAAGATTGTGTACCAGTCATCATCAGTTGCGCTGACAAAGATGGCATAAGTTTGGCTGTCGTTATATCGATGATGAGCGTTAGTCCCTGTTGCTGCCAGATGTTACGACTAGCAAGACTTACTTTAAGCGTCATCTTCTGATTGGCAAGCACGACTTCTTGTTCTAATAACAGACGCTCTAAAATAGCACTTTCATTTGCCGCACTCGCCACAGAAAAGCAAAACAGGAGCAACCATGCGAGATGTTTTACCATGGTGCAACCCCGTCACGTATTTGCGGCTCAGTCTGTGCGGCGGCAAAGCCTGCTTCTTGCTCGAATAAACGCTGATGAAAACTGCGTTGCTGTGCGCCCAATGCTCGCGCCTCACCTAAAAAAGCAGTATCAGTACGTGCTTGTTTTTGCTCTTGAGCAAATTCACTCAATGGCAGTTTAATTGTTTGAACGGGTGATGTATTATTAACTTCAACCAAACTATTTTTAACGCTTGATTCACGTAACACATCTTTAGTTTCTTCTTGTTCTGGCATATCTGGCCAATCGTCAATCGTGCCTTCACGCCCCCCCTTAGGACGTTTACCACCCTCTCCGCTCCAGTCTACCGATTTAGGCAAATGTGATAAGGCTATTTTGAGTTGTGCTTTGGCTTCGCTGTTTTCTGGTTGATAAGCGAGCACACCACGCCATGTTTGTGCTGCCGAAAACCAATCAGCTTGTGCCTGCAAACTAGTTGCTAAGCCTTGCAACGCAAGAATTTGTTCATCTTCTCTCAGTGCCTCTCGAAAGGCTTTCTGAAAGTGTCGACTTGCCTGTACTGCATCCTGTTTATCATCTGCAGCGTAGGCTTGATAAAACACAGCGATAAAGATGCTAACCATAATCAAACCATAAAACACGCGGCGTAATCGTTCAAACTGCCAAAAGCTTAACCAAAAAACTAAGGTGAGCACGAGAAATAATGATCTTAAGTCACGATCTTGTTGTGACAAACCAAGACTAGAAACAGACATATTTTGACGCTGACTTTCTAACCAACTGGCAATATCGGACGCAGCCTGCTCACCACCAATCCAGTCAATACCCCAATCATCTGCCAAGCGTTTAATTTTACTAAAGGGGACACCGACATCAACACCAACACCATCGACAACAGACTCTGGCAGAGCTGCAGCCCCTTTACCCAAAACCACCATCAAGGCAGGGTGCAATAAGGGCTGAACGGGTAGAGTTGCATCAATCCCACCGCCATCGGTGATGATTAACATACCAATATTAGCAGGCAATTTCGCCTCTAACTCAATCACGGTTTGTTGTAACAGAGAACCACGTAGCGGCAATAAGTTAGGTTCTAATAAGGCTAATTGTGCTTGCCACAAAATTTTATCCGAAGTAAACGGCATTATCCAATGATGACTGGCAGTAAACCCAATCAATCCGACCTTATCGCCCTGTTGCCACCCATTCGCACTCTGCTCTAATAACCAACGCGCCTGTTGCAACCGATTGGGTTGCACATCTTGTGCCTGCATCGAGTCGGACATATCAACCACTGCCACCCACTGAATCGGGCGTTGTTGCGCTTGATTTTGATTATCCACCCATTTAGGCTGACACAAAACCAAAACAAAAAAAGTCCACACTGCCAACCAACGCCACGGTAAACCGCGCCAATTATTTTGACTTAAGCGCACAAACGGCATTAACTGAGCTGAACAATAAGTCTGAGCCAATCGATTAACACGCCAATGATTCAACCCTAATAATCCGACTGGCAATAACAACAATAACGCCCACCAAGGCTGCGCGAGGTATAACAGCATGGTCATTACAACCGTCCCGAAATAGCCCAAGGCAATGCCCATACTAATAACGCCAATATCACTAAATAAGGCATTAAATCCAGTTCTTGTCCTGCGACAAAACGTGTTGTTGTTTGCTTTTGTGCTTGCAATAAAGCAGTCTGCAATGCTGACAGTGCTGCTACATCATCAAAATTTGCGGTAATTGCACCGTTGCTTGCTAACCGTTGCATCAAATCATCACTGCGCGGGGAATATAACAACCCACCTGTATTATCGTAATTGGTTTGCAAGCCTCCTACTGACAATACCGACAAACGAGTCCCATGTTGTTTCGCCCACGCTAATAAAGACTGAAGCTCGCCACGTAATGGCGATTGCGCCCCATCATGCACTAATAACACCCAACCCGATAAAGACTGCAATTTAACCAATTCCGCAATCCCTAAAGTTAAGCCTTCTAACAGTGCCGAATCGCCCCGCCCTGCTAATGCAGGATTAATGCGTTGAATCATTGTTGAAAGTAAAGAAGCATCAGTCGTTGCGGATAATACCTGATAGGCATCATCACCAAATACTATCAACCCTGTTCTGGCAGTGGCATCACGCTGCGCTAATAATTGCGTTAACCAGTTTTGCGATTGTGCCAATCGGGATTGCCCATCGGCTTCTGTTAACAACATCGATACCGATGCCTCCAACACAATCACACCATCACTCTGCTGTTGCTCTGCAATCTCTGTTCCTTGCGACAAATGCCAAACAGGCTGTGCCAGTGCAAATACTACCAACACACCTGCCAGCCAAACAAGCCAATCGGTTGCACTACGCTTTACTGACTGAACACCTCTAGGCTGAGCAAAGAATCGATGCACAAACGCATGCCGAAAACGCAAAGGCATCAAGCCTTGCCAGCGTACAACAGCAAAAAAAGGGAATAGCAACGCCACAGGCAATAACAGTAACCAAAGGGGAGCAGAAAAGCTTAACGCGCTCATGATTCGCTATCCCAATGTGTTTGCAACGACAGTTCAGATAAAGGTGCATCCGCCCACAAAGACCAATAATGCACACCCATAGCAGCGCACCAACTGCTTACATCGCTTAACCATTGCTGCACCTGCCGATTATAAGCAGCCACATTGTCAGCCGACAAGCTTAACGTCTGTGCATAATCGCTCAGCTGTACCGATGGCATAATTGGCAAAACAACTTCGCGCCGATCTAAAATATGCACCAACAATACCTGCCCCGATGCTGCCCAATCTAACAAATGCGATTGCATTTGCGCATCCCACTGCGATAAATCAGACACGACAATTAACCACTGTTGCTCACGCACAATCATTGCTTCAGATAATGGTAATTCACTCAGATAACCATTCTGCTGTTGCAGCAATGCCGCTAGCCAAGCATCTTGCCACGACTGCCAACGCCCAACGCCACGCAATACGGGCAAACTTTGTGGTACTTGTCCCCATAACTGCGTATCTAATACCGTCAATGGCGTTAGCGTTTTTGCTAAAGAAAATGCAACCGCTACCGCTTGCTCAACCTTTAAGCGCAACCCCGTTCCTTGCCACATCGACTCACTGACATCGACCAATAACAAGGCGCGTTGTTCTAATGCTCGCGGTGCGTATTTAATATAGGCTTCCCCTGTTCGTGCCATTAACCGCCAATTCATCAGGCGGATAGGATCGCCTGCACGATAAGGACGACTTTCAATCACATCCATACCAGGCTCGACCGTTCGCCCTGTTAATTCTCCTGCACGCAAACCCTTCCCTTCGTGAATGAAAGGCAGGGATAAAGCTGGAACAGCATCTAACTTAGTGAGCAACTGGGAAAACCAGTGCTGGGAGGGGAAAGCGTTCATTATTGACGATGTGGAATAACGTGCAAATACGGTAGATAAAATGCAGAATCGTAGGTAATGATTGGCAATTGCTCTAACTCAGCTTGAGCCATTAACATACGATCAAACGGATCTCGATGTTCAATTGCTAAGCTTCCTGCCCTTATGGCATGTACTGTTGTTATTGGCAATTGAGAAAAACCCAATTTTCCAATTAACCCCTGATAACTTTGTAACAATACATCAGCTTCTGGCATCTTCCCAATACGGTTTTTGGTTGCAATTTCCCAAGCCGAAGCACTACTAACAATAATGTTATTGTCAGGATTTTTAATGATATTACGCGCGACAGAGCATAATCGTTTGTCATCAAACACCCACCACAATAAAACATGCGTGTCGATTAAATACGACGTTATTCCCATGCTTTCAATTCCGCTTCTGGTAAAGGCTCAAAAAAGCTGTCACTCATCTTACCTTGTATTAGTCCTGGGCTTCTTTCCTGTTTTTTTTCTTGTATCAACCCCAGTTTGAAATAGTGAATCAGCTCATAAAGTCCTGCCAGTTTACTTTCTGGAATCTCTGACAACTCCAACATAATTTGTTGTTGAATTAGCATGGTTTTTTCCTATTTCTCGTTATCAATTACTTTTTTTGTAGTTAGCACAAGACCAATAATTGTTATAAAGGTCTCTTAACTGTGTCGGCAACTCAAGGGAAATAGACTCTTCCATAAAATACCTTTCGAGAGAAATAAAATAATGTGCTTCAAACCGTTATTAATCAATAAACAACAAACGCTTCAACTTACATTATAGTGACAGATAGATGATTCTCCAAACAGTTTCACCCACACCTAAATGGTGATAGGAACAACATCAAGCAACCGCTTAACCCAGCCATCGACATCTAACCGCATCGCCCGTGCTGTAGCACTTAAATGCACCCGATGACGCAAAATATCGGGCAACAAAGTCACAATATCTTCTGGCGTTGCATAGTCACGACCATAAACAAGAGCACGCGCACAAGCTGCCTGTGCTAATGCCAAGGTCGCCCGTGGACTGGCTGGAACCATCACCGTCCCGCTTAAACCTGCATCCCATTGCTCAGGATTACGCGTTGCGGCAATTAAGCGCACCAAATACTGCTGCAAAGCAACATCCATTTTAATTTTATCTACCGCCGCTCGCCCTGCTTGTAACTGCGCTTGTGTCAATACTGCATCAACTTTAGGGGCACGTAACAACCCCGCACGCGATTTTTGCAAAATCGCTAACTCGCTCGCTTCACTGGGGAAATCGAGACGCACATGAAACATAAAACGATCCATCTGTGCCTCTGGCAACGGATAAGTACCGCTATGCTCTAGCGGATTTTGCGTCGCCACCACAAAAAACAACGCATCCAACGGATAAGTCTGCCCACCAACAGATACCTGTCCTTCAGCCATCGCCTCTAATAATGCCGACTGCACTTTAGGCGGCGCACGGTTAATTTCATCGGCGAGCGTGAGTTGATGAAACAAAGGACCTTGCACAAAACGCATCATGCCTGTGTCTTTATCCAAAACTTCAGAACCTGTAATATCTGAC
>CAMCGI010000041.1 GCA_945874205.1 Francisella tularensis subsp. holarctica | reverse complement strand
ATGCAAACAGGTATTCGGTTGATTTAAAATTAAAAATAGCTGCAGTGCGTAGCATAATAAAGGTATTAATAAAATATGATGAACATAACGAAAGAGCTCACTTCTTTGCTGAACCATGTACAGCAACCAGGTTCTTTTTATGCAAGTGGTAAAATAGATGCGCAACTGTTTGGTGTAACGGTGGATGGTGTTGGTCAAATTTCTTTACCTTTACTACACCAACAGGCAACTGAATTAATCAATATTGCAGAACAAGCACCCTTTGGTAAGGGCGAAGAGACTATTGTCGATACCACTGTGCGCAATACACGCCAAATTGCTGCAGAGCAGATTCATCTTACGGGTAAACATTGGCAGACAATGCTTAAAACGATTGTGGAATCTGCTATTTATGAGCTGGGTGTTACGACAGAAGTGGATGTAGAACTTTACAAATTATTAGTTTATGAAACAGGCGGCTTCTTTGTAAGTCATCGTGATACAGAAAAATCTGACGGTATGTTTGCTACCTTGATTATTGGGTTGCCTTCTGTTTATACAGGTGGCGAGTTGCGGATTGAACATGCAGGACAAAGTGTGTTGCTCGATTTTCAAAATAGCGATGCATCTGAACTATTCTATGCTGCTTTTTATGCGGATTGTGTACACGAAGTCTTACCTGTTAGCAGTGGGTGTCGATTGGTGTTGGTTTATAACTTATCTCGCCATACTAAAGGTACCTTGCCCCAGCCGCCTGATTATCGGCAAGAACAGGAGCAGGTGATTTTATTTTTGCGCGACTGGACAAAAAAACTTGCTGCCGCTCAACAGACAGATCCTTTCAACACTGTGCTAAAACTAGTTTATTTACTCGAGCACGCTTATACGCCTGATGGATTATCTTTTGCCAATCTTAAAAATGGAGATCAGGCGATTGCTGAAGTGGTGGTTGCTGCTGCAAAAGCGGTAGATTGTGAAGTCTTTTTAGCTTTGTTAACGATTGAAGAATCAGGTTCTGCTGAAGGTGTTTATGATGATTATCGTCGTCATGGCAAAAATCAAGACGATGTCGCGTTTGACGTGGTTGAAGTCATTGATGATATTAGTGAAATTAAGAATTGGATTCATTCAGAGCAGGGAAAAATTGATTATCTGTTAACTTTACCCTTTTTTGAAGAAGAGCTATGTTTGCCCGAACGCTTGCTTAATATTGAACCTGATGAGCAATATTTTCATGAAGCAACAGGTAATGAAGGTGCATCTTTTGAGCGCACTTATCGTCGTGCAGTTTTAGTGCTTTGGTCACGTGCTTATTATGCAGATGTATTAATGAAAGGCGGTAGTGATAAAGCTGTATCCTACTTAAAATACGAAATTGAAAAATGGCGAATTTCAGGTGCTCAGTTAAATACAGAAAGCGGGCATTTCTTATCATCTTTTGCCAGTCGGGTTATTGATTTGTGGTCATCTGGTTACCGCATAGAATCAGTGTTTAATGACTTATTGAACGCTATCATGACATTGCAGCTACCCCATCTCGTTCAAAAAGCCATTGAACAGATTGTCGTAACAGAAAAGACATATCATATTGATATGAATAAAACGATGATCTCTGCCTTAGCATTGTTACCAACAGATGTTGCTCGTTCATTGATTGTTAAGATGTTTGAACAAGCTAGTCATGGTTATTTGTTGGCACATCTTAATTTAATCAGATTGGCATTTTCTGATTATATTGAAGGTTATGAAGCCTTGTTTGCCAGTGTGTTCAAGAAATTATTTGAGGATGTGGCATTTGAAATTCAACGCGCAACAACCATATCATATGCAGAAAAGCAGCAGCTCGATTACAAGCCCATTCAATCTTTTGATCGTGGTAGCATTGTTGATCTGATTTATGTTTTTGGTCATCTCGATATTGCAGTGGGTGAATCTATGGTGCAATTATTGCTTGGACATCCCAAACGCTTCCCGATGTACCCTTTATTGATTGATGCAGCATTGTTTGCTGTTCAAACAGAAAATCCAGCCGTTGAGTTGTCGCGCTATTTTGCTCAGCAATGTCTTGCTTATTTAGATGCCTGTATTGCGCAACCATTAGATGCTCCCACTGACTGGACGCGTGAAGTAACTTTTTCATGCGAGAAGGCGTATCGTGAACATCGCGAGGATTGTGCTGCTTTTGTGACATTTTTAGGCGATCCCAGTCAGCAAACGTGGTCTTTTAGAGCGGGTGAGCAAAGGAGAAAATTTTTGATGGAGCTTGCATATCATTCAAAATCAGATGTCATTATGGAAACCATTAAGAAAGGAAGCCCGCATACCTTACAGTTTATTAAAACACAGGCAAGCTATGAAAAACGTGTTGTCGAACGTCAACGAGATAATCAGTATCGCCTCAAGATTATGGATAAAATTGGAAAGTAATCATGAAAAAAATCGCCTTTATCCCCGCCCGTTACGGCTCGACTCGTTTTCCAGCCAAACCACTTGCTTTAATTGCAGGCAAACCACTTATCGTTCACGTTTATGAGCGTGTCGCTGCCGCTAAAGGCTTAGATGCTGTTTATGTCGCGACCGATGATGAACGTATTGCACAAGCTGTGGCACACTTAGGTGCGCCCGTCATTCTTACGACGAAACATGCGCACACAGGTACAGATCGCTTAGCGGAAGCCGCAGAAAAGGCAGGCTTATCTGCCGATGATTTAATCATTAACGTACAAGGTGATCAACCTTTGGTGCATCCGCAAAGCATTGAAGATGTGATGCGTCCCTTTTTAGAAGATTACGATGGTTCTTTTGCTATGAGTACGCTTGCATATGCTATTACCGATCCGCGTGAAATTCATGATCCAAAAGACGTTAAAATGACGTTCGATGCGCGAGGTAACGCACTGTATTTTTCACGTGCGGCAATTCCGTTTGGGCGCGATCATTGGCAGCATCCTGTCTATAAGCATTTGGGTGTTTATGCTTATACCAAAAATTTTGTTGACCATTTTAATCAGCTTAAACCCGGTGTGCTAGAGGAGGTTGAGAAGTTGGAGCAATTGCGAGTTTTAGAAAATGGGCAACACATTCGTGTGGCAGTCACTGAGCATGATTCATTAGAGGTTGACTTGCCAGAGGATGTTTTGCGTATCGAAAGTTACTTAATTTAATGATTGGTATAGAGTCATAAAAAAGGTTTGTGCTATAGGTTTTTTTTTAGCTCGACAGTCTAGCATTTCTTAGTTAAAATTGATTCAGAATAAGAATTAATGGGTCTGGAATTTTAATGATAACGCCAATTTCACTATTTAATGCAAGCTGTACTGAGTGTGGTTTAAAAAAGCTTTGCTTTCCATTAGGGCTAGATAAAGCTGATACATTGCGTCTAGATGCGATTGTTAAGCGTAAGTACCCCTTACAAAAAGGGGAGACACTGTTTACAACGGGTCAACTCTTTCAATCAGTCTATGCTGTTCGTGCTGGTGGTTTTAAGGTTTCTACTGTCAGTGCTTCAGGTGAAGACCAAATATCTGGATTTTACTTGCCAGGTGATATTTTAGGAGCAGATGCATTAGCAACTGGTTTTCACATTTCTAGCGCAATTGCGATTGACACAACGACAGTGTGTGAAATTCCGTTCCAAGATTTAGAGCGTCTTTCGATGCAGCTTCCAAGTTTAAATCATCAACTGTTATCGTTGATGAGTAAAGAGTTGTCAGATGAGCGAATGCACGCTGAGTTATTGTCGCGTAAAAGTGCTGAAGAGCGTTTAACACTATTTGTATTATGGTTGTCTCGTCGACAAGAGCGTCGCGGTTTTAGTGCTAAAGTATTTCGATTAGGATTACTACATCGTGATGTTGCATTGTACTTAGGGTTAACCCCCGAAACTGTTTCGCGCATTTTAGCGAGATTGGCAGAAGAGAATGTATTTTTATGGCGAAATAAACAAGTTGAGATTTTTGATCTAAGTGCGTTAGCGGCATTAGCAGGAGAACAGCAAGAAGCTCGGCACTGTCAATTGGTACAATACGGTTAATAATTATGCACTATGAGCATGAAAACAGCAAGAGTTGATATAAATCAAGATAGGTATACACTATGTGTGGTTAAATAGAACCCGCGATGGATATCGAGCGATCGATTCCTCCATAATGTAGCCCGCTTCGCCCAACTTTGTTGGGCTTTTTTGTGGGCAATATTTAACCTTTTAGACGACTCATAATAGGCAGTAATTCAGATGATGAATGCACTCCCAATTTATGGTAAATATTCTCACGGTGCTTAGAGACAGTTCTATCAGAAATACCTAAATTATCAGCAATTTGTTTGCTCGTTAAGTCATTTAATACCAATAGTAGAATTTCGCGTTCGCGGCGCGTAATACGTGCATTAAGTTCATCGGGTAAGTTTAAGAATACACCTGAATTGTGTTGAGAAAGTTCATCTTGGATAATAGGATCGATAAACATTTGACCACGCATAATTTGGCGAACGCCAGCAATTAAATCTTGTGATGCAACGCTTTTTAGTGCGATACCATCAGCACCCAATGTGAGTACTTTTTGCCAAGTTTGTTTGATTTGGCTGGCAGTTAACACGATGACACGTAGGTTAGGATAGGCTTTTTTAATAACAGGTAGCACTTCTTCTCCTGATAACACTGGAAGCTGTAGATCAAGAATAAGTAGATCAGGTTTATGTGTTACAACTAGCTCTAACGCTGCTTTACCATCGAACCCAGTGCCGACAACATTAAAATCCTTAAATTGTCCAAACAAGCTTGATAACGCTTGAGTGACAAGACGATGATCATCGACAATAACAACATTAATATCACTCATAAAGTGCATTTTTCCTCTTGATAAGTTTGTAATATTTGATTTAACACACCAATAGCCATCGTATGATTGTGTGCTTGTGCTAAAGCTTCTAATGCTTCAAATTCTTGCCAAAGACGATGATGATGAAAAATCATCGCTTGACCCTTTAAACGGTGTGCGCTGTTAGCTAATTCTTTGTAACGCTTTTTAGTGAGATACTGTTGGCATTCAGTAATACCTTCTTCTAATGAGATATAAAATTCTGGCCACAATGCTTGTAGATAGTCTGGTGCACAATTATTAAGCGGCGCTAGCATTTTTGGTTTATTGTTCGTTGTGGATAAGGTTGTCTCTATGGTATGGCATTGTGCAACAAGTTGAATCAGTTCAGAAAGCTCTAGTGGTTTGTAAAGAATAGCATCAAGTGTGTGCTCTGCTAAGGCTTCTTGTAACTCGCTACCACGATGTGCTGTAAGTAGTGCTAATTTAATAATGTGATCGTTGTTTAAGTGATTGTTACAATTTTTTAATGTTCGCGCCAGATTAATTCCATCACCATCTGGTAAGCGATAATCAATTAAAACAAGGTCAGGGTTTATTTCTGGACAAATTTTTAATGTTTGTGCAACACTAAAGGCACTATGCACAATAATAGGTAGATTCTTAACCATGCCAATCAGAATTTCATGATGTAAAGGGGCATCATCAACTAATAAAATGTGCGTGATTTCTGTTAAAGTTTTCAGCACTATTTCATTTGTTACAATCTGTGCATTTTTATCTTTTGTCAGCGGTAGGGTAATGATAAATTCACTGCCTTTATTTAGCTGGCTGCTGATTAAAATTTTACCGTTCATTAGTTCAACAAGACGGCGAGTAATCGTTAGTCCTAAGCCCGTTCCTTGTTGATTAATTCGACTCTGGCTATGAAAGTAAGGTTGAAAAAGATGCTTTAAAGTTTCTGCATTCATCCCAACGCCATTATCTTTAACTGAAACAGATAAGCCATCGTGGGTTTCATTGATGCTAACCTGAATAATACCTTGAGGCGGTGTAAATTTAATAGCGTTAGAGATAATGTTAATGAATATTTGCTTAAGTTTGCGCTTATCACCACGCCAAAAGTGAAAACAATTACTATCAATTGTCACTTTCAAATTAAGTTGACTGAGATTGGTTTGGGGTTGTAGTGTGCTAATAATATCTAAAATGAGGGTATAAATATCAACTTGTTCGTCTGCAATTTCGATAAGTTGAGAGCTTAATCGGTTAACATCAATAATATCGTTGACTAAATCGAGTAGGTGTTTGCTTGCCGTGCGAATATTACGTAACCAAGCTTGTTCCTCATCTGTATGACAAGATTCTGATAGCATATGGGTAAATCCTGAAATGCTATGCAATGGTGTACGCATCTCGTGCCCAAGTTGTGCAAGATACTCATTAGTCTTATCAACTGAAAAATCGTTTGTCATATTGTTTTATTGTCCATTGCGTAACGAATACGTAGATTGACATCATTATCTATGCTTTAATTATTCTGTGCAATACATTAAGTGCAAAAAATGTACTAAGTTGACTTTCTGGACACATTTTCAAATAACAAAAAAATAACAGGCGTGGTAAATAGGGTTAATAGTTGGCTGAGTAATAATCCACCCACCAGTGCATAACCCATCGGTTGACGTAGTTCAGCACCAAGTCCTGTCGAGAGCATTAATGGCAATGCACCGAATAAAGCAGCAAAGGTAGTCATTAAGATGGGACGTAAGCGCAGACTACATGCTTGAAAAATAGCTTCAATTGCTGGTAAGTTTTGATTACGCATAGCGTTTAAGGCAAAATCAATCATCATAATGGCATTTTTTTTGACAATACCAATAAGTAGGATTATGCCAATCACACCAATCATATCAAGCGATAAGCCAGCCAGTTGTAATGCGAGCAATGCGCCAATTGCAGCTGGAAAAAGCGTTGATAGAATAGTTATGGGGTGAATAAAACTTTCGTACAGTACGCCTAGTACAATATAGACGGTAATAACTGCTGCTAATAACAAAAATAGTGTGTTGGATAGAGATGCACTAAAGGCTTGTATCGCACCTTGCCAGTGGGTTTCGATAGTGTCGGGTAAATTGAGAGTGCTTTTTACTTGCGTAATGGCTGCCATAGCATCCCCTAAGCTAATCTGTGGCGCAAGGTTAAACGAGATGGTGGTGGAGGGGAATTGGTCGAGTCTGGTAATTGCAAGTGGTGCTTGACGTTCTGTTATCTGTGCGATTGACTTAAGCAGAATTTGTTTACCTTGGTTATTGGGAACATAAAGGTTGTCGAGTTGTGCAATTCCTGTTTGTGCATGGTTTGCTGTTTCGAGTACGACGCGATATTGATTTGACTGGGTAAAAATAGTCGAAATCAGTCGTTGACCAAAAGCATTGTATAGTGCTTGATCAATGCTTTTTGTGCTTACCCCCAACTGCGCTGCAGTGTCTCGATCGATATTAATAAATGCTTGTAAGCCCAAAGGTTGTGCATCTGATATTACTGTCTGTAGTTGGGGTAGTTGCTGTAATTTATCGACAAGTTGTTGTGTTGCTTGTGTGAGTTGTCCATTTTCAGGGCTACTCAGTTTGAATTGATATTGTCCGCGTGTGATTTGGTCTTCTACAGTTAGGTCTTGTACCGCTTGTAAGTGCAAACGGATATCGGGATGATCTTCTGCGATGCGCATGAGTTGCGCCATAATTATATTGGCACTGTCGCCGCGCTCATCTTTAGGCTTGAGTTGAATTAGTAAACGTCCGCTATTGGGGGTGGCATTATTGCCATCGACACCCATAAAGGCAGTGATATTATCGATATTGGCGTTTTGTAATAAGCTGCGACCTAGTGCCTGTTGACGTTCACTAAAGGCATTGAATGAGGTGCTTTCTGGTACATCTGTAATTGCCATGATGCTACCTGTGTCTTGAATTGGGAAAAATCCTTTTGGAATGCTAATATAAAGCAGTATTGTGGTCATAAAAATAACAAAAGTCACGGAAAGTGTCGTTTTTTGATGTGCTAATACCCACGTTAAGGCTTTTTGATAGGTCGTTAATATGCGTGTGAAAAAACCAGATTGGCTTGGTTCTATTGTTTGGGTGAGTAGTCGTGCGCTAAGCATAGGCGTGAGTGTTAGCGACACTATTGCTGATAATAAAATGGCTGTTGCTAAGGTAACTGCAAATTCATTGAAAAGCCGTCCTAACATATCTTGCATAAATAATAGCGGAATTAGCACGGCAGTGAGTGATAGTGTTAGCGATACAATGGTAAAACCAATTTCTGAAGAACCCGTTAATGCTGCCTGCAATGAGTTCGTACCATTGTCACGATGACGAGCAATATTTTCAATCATAACAATAGCATCATCGACGACAAATCCTGTCGCAATGACCAGCGCCATAAGGGTTAAATTATTAATTGAAAAACCGAGCAAGTACATGACTCCACACGTACCAATTAGCGAAAGTGGAATCGCGAGTGCAGGAATAAGTGTCGCTTTTGCATCACGTAAAAAGGCAAAAATAACCAAAACGACTAAGATGATAGCAATAAGCATATCTAGCTTCATTTCACTAATGGCAGTACGAATGGATTGTGTGCGATCATTGGTGATGCGTACCTCGACAGAGGCAGGAAAGCTTGCTGTGAGGTGTGGTAAAACCGCTTTAATCGCATCAGTAACGGCAATGACATTTGCGCCAGGTTGACGCTGAATGTTCAATAATACTGCTGGCTCATTATCAACCCAAGCGGCAAGTCTTACATTTTCGGCATCGTCAATAATTGTAGCAATATCACCTAAGCGTACAGGGTTGCCATTTTTATAAATAACAATCAATTGACGATAATCCGTTTCGGAGTGTAATTGATCGTTGGCATCGATGCTGCTAGCACGCTGCTTGCCATTAAAACTGCCTTTACTCATTGTGACGTTGTTGCTGTTAATGAGTGTGCGAATGTCATCAAAAGATAAGCCTAATGCTGCTAGCTGTTCGCTGTTGACTTTAATACGTATGGCAGGGCGTTGGCTACCTGCAATACTAACTAAGCCAACCCCAGATAGCTGCGATAACTTCATTGCAAGCCGTGTTTCGACCAAATCTTGTAGTTTAGGGATGCTCAAAATATCAGAGTGAATCGCAAGGGTTAAAATAGGGGCATCAGCAGGGTTTACTTTGTTGTAGGTGGGTGGCATCGGCAGATCGGGTGGAAGTAGGCTGTTAGCGACATTCATTGCTGCTTGTACTTGTTGTTCGGCAACATCTAAAGGTAGATTTAGCCCAAATCGTAATGTGATGCTTGATATGCCAGCAGCACTATTGCTCGTCATTTGTGTTAGGTTTGGCATTTGTCCAAATTGACGCTCGAGCGGGGCTGTAACGGTGCTTGCCATAATATCGGGGCTTGCCCCTGGATAAGATGTTGTCACTTGAATGGTTGGATAATCAACCTGTGGTAAAGCAGACAATGGAAGCTGCTTATAAGCCATCAATCCTGATAGCAATAGCGCAACCATAAGTAGGCTAGTGGCAATGGGACGCAATATGAATAGATGGGAGAGGCTCATATTTTACCTAATACAAACTTCCCCATTATAGCAAGATTAACGAGGATAGCGTTCAACTTCAGGAATGCGATATTGATAGGTAATACCCTCCTTAGAACCTTGCTTAATCTGATTGACTTGCTCTTTTAAATTGGTTTGAAGTTGTCGAACTTCGGATATATCTTGACGTATACGTGTCAGCTGTTCTAATACTGCTTTGTTATCTTGAGTAACAACTGTTGTTGCTGTTACTGGTGCAGAACCTGTTGCTACTGGGTTGTTGCTTATTTTTTGCAATTTCGGTGACAGTTTATCATCAACTGCATTAGGAATAAGTGCAATTTGTTTTTGTAGTGTGCTGTCAGACTGTTTCCAGCTTTGCTCTAACTCTGTTAATTTGCCCGTTAGATTCTCAAATTTTTCAGCTAGTTGCTTGTTTAATACTGTAGCGTTTGTTGTTTCAGTCGTAGTATTCACTACAACTTGTTGTGTTTTTGTTGGTGCTGCAACCTCTGTTTCAGACTCAGAATCTGTATTACCTTCGGGTACAATTTGTTCTCGTTGTGCCTGTTGTTTGAACGGTTCTTCAGATGGCATTTGATTAATAACTGCCTCCATTCGCTCAATTGTCGCTGCCATTTCATCCATTTTAAGGGTTAATGTTTTGCTGACAAGCGTCTGATGTTCATCTACGTTTTCTAATACAGCATTCCCCATGTTGCTCAACCCAGCTCGACTTTGTAGCATGACACCAATAGTTGTACCAAAGCCGGCGAGCGCAATTGCAGCACTAAGAATCGTTAACATAATAATATTTTTTTTAGCAGAACTTACTTCTTGTACAGCATGCCGAGTAGCATGACGCCATCCGTTTGCAGCATCAACTAGCTCTTTAATATTCTCATGTTGATTTTTAGCAAGCTCAAGATTTTTATGAGCAGCATCCTGAACTGTGCGAGCACCTTCCTGTAATGAGTTGCTAGCATTTTCGATAACAGATGCCCATGTTATTGTCGCATTGTGTGCGATTTCATCTGCTGTTGCTGCTCTGGGCGGGTTTTTTTGGGGTCTTGATGGTGCAGGCAGGTCATTTGACTTGTCTGCATCATCAGGATTATCTAGTAAACCATCCAGTTCATCAAGGTAATTTGTATTTGCCACAGTATGGCACTCCTTACTGGCTTAAAGCTGTTCTAATTGTTTACGCAGTTTACTATTCATTGCAGCAATATCATCTGTTTTGTGAGCAAGATCTTGAGCTTTACTGCGCCATTGATCTTGTGTCCAACCCAAAGACTGAGGCGTAGCAAGTGTAACCCCTAGTGCGTTAGCAATACCAGATAAGTCAATTTTAGGTGTCTGATTGAGTTGTTCTGCTAAATGCTGTTGTTGTTGCGTAACAGTATCAAGTAGCACATCAAGTTGCGCTAAACCCTGTGTTGGTGCACTTTCTTCGCTTTTTTGACGTAGTGCTAACCAATCTTGTAATGCTTGAACTGCATTTCCAACAACAGCATGAAGATGATTGCTAATAGCATTAGGTTCTGGGCTAATGGTTGGCATCTTGTCAGCTTCAACAATATCTTTTGTCTCTGAAGTTGCTAGTGGAGCAGCCATTTCAGTATTAGTAATAGATTCAGCAAGAATAGCCATTTCATTCTCGATAATATCAAGAGAACTATCACCAGAAACATGAGATGCTACTGTTTCATTAATACTATCCTTTTGGCTCATATCAACAAGTTCTGTTAATAACATGTTTTCTTCAGGCAAAATTGCATCTTCTATTGCAATACTTGCCTCAGGAAACTCATCTTCTATTTCGATAACAGATGCATCGTTTACCTCAGGAAATTCATCTTCTACTTCGATAGCAGACGTATCGTTTGCCTCAGGAAACTCACCCTCTGCTTCAATAATAGACGCACTATTTACTTCAGGAAATTCATCTTCTATTTCAATAACAGACGCACTATTTACTTCAGGAAATTCATCTTCTATTTCTAATGGCATTAAGTCAATATCTTCAGGTAGTCCGTCATCAGTAATAGCATCACTATTTACTTCTGTGGGAGTTTCTAAATTGTTTATATCTAACAATGCTATTTTGTTTTCTGGTTCTAACTCTTGGCTTTCCATGTTTTCAAACATTTTAAGCATTTCTTCGGTAGCAAGGGCATCAGCATCAAGAATATCAGTTGACATGAGGAAACTCCAATTATGTATTACCTAGTTTTTATCGGCAGGTATGAAAATAAATACAGCCAAACCCATTAAAATAAGCGCAGCACCACTGATTAAATACACAGTAATCGGTTCATGATTCAGTAGTACTCCCCATAATAGTGCCAAACTAGGTGCAAGTAGGGTGATAAAACTCGTCATCGTTGCCGAAAAGGTCTTTAATAACTGGTAATAAAGCAAAAATCCTGCCAAAGACCCAATTATTCCGAGATAAATGATAGAGATTTGAGTGTTTATTTCGATATTAGTGGGTGTTTGTGCGCCATTGAGCCACCAAAATAAAAAAGAAATGGGTGTTGCGACTAAAAGTCCACCCATAACAGTGTCCACGGGAGGAATCTTGTGTTTAATGCGTTTAACAAGACTTGCACTCAATGCATGTAAAAAAGTAGCGCATAACATAGCCATTATGGGCAGTAGTAAATTATTAATAAGAATGCCTTGTTGAGGGTCATGAAAAATGAGCCAGATACCATAAAAGGCTAATCCAAGCCCAATCCAGTGCCAAAAAGATAAGATAAGTGTGCGAAAAAAAAGCCCTTCGATAAGCCCTGTAAATAGCGGAGTCAATCCAAAAATAAGGGCGATCCAATTTGATGGTAGTGTCTGCGCAGCAAAATAAACGAAAGGCATAGACAAGCCCAATCCCAAAACACCAACGGCAAGGTGCGTTGGTAAGGCTTGCTTGTAAAAAGGTAATGAGCGGCGTTGGTAAGTAAACCAACTGCCTAAAAAAAGAAGAGAAATAACCATGCGTGCAGCAAGACTCAAATAGGGATCAACTGCTTGATTGCTCATTACAATTGCTAGCGGTGTTGTTGACCAGATAAAAACAACGCAAGCAAAGATAAACCAATCAGTTGTTTTATACATTTGAGGTTATGCTAACTGCTCAAATTGTAATAATAATTTATTTTTTAATACCTTTCCTGCATTAAAACATTCTCCTTGCATGGCAACATAGACACCAGTTGGGTTAGTTTGAGCAAGCGCAAGCGCAAAACCAAAATTAAAACTAGCATCACTTTGTCCAAATGCAAAAGGGCGCATTGCACCCGTTAAAACAATTGTTTTGTCTAGTTGTGCGTGCTGCAAAAACTCAGCTGTATCTGTCATAGTATCTGTACCATGAATAATCACGATTTTTTGATATGTGCTACAACGACACGCTTCTAATATCATCATGCGATCCGTGATCGTAATTTCTAAACTGTCTTTTTGCATCACAATTTGTAGCTGATGTGGACAAGTAAGTCTTGCTTGTTGAATAAGCTTAGGAAGTGAAGAGCCTTGAAACCCTAACGTACCATCGATAAGGTACTCTTTATCAAAAGTACCGCC
>CAMCGI010000040.1 GCA_945874205.1 Francisella tularensis subsp. holarctica | reverse complement strand
CCATATGACGAAGTAAAGTTAATTTTAGAAGAAGGAAATACTGCAGCTGCATTTGCTTTAGTCGGTGCATTATTGGGCTTTGTTTTACCCATAGCGGTTATTATGGCACATGCAGTATCGCTGCTAGACTATTTTGTTTGGGCATCAGTTGCTGCCACAGTGCAATTAAGTGTAGCAGCGATTATGACACGTGGATTGCGTCGTTTTGCAGATTTAATGGCAAACGATTTAACTGCAGCGGGTATTGTTTTAGCAGGTATTCATTTGGCTGTCGGTATGCTTAATGCTGCCAGCATGACGTATTAATTAGGTTTATTAAATTGGTAATAACAATAAAGTCTATTTTATTTTTTTTAGTGTTGATCTTTACCTCGACTAAACTATTTGCTAGCACACCTGCACAAGTTCAAGCACTCATTGATAACCAGCGATGCGAGCAAGCTTTGCAGGTGTTGGTACAAGAACAGCAAGCAAATACGAATAAAAGCTCTACAATTTTTGATGTTTTATTTATTAAGGCTGCTTTATGTGCTGGCAAGGTTGTTCCTGATAATGCTAATGATGTATTAACGAAGTTAAAGAAGATAGAAAGAGCAGATCCTTTGCTAATTGGCATTAATCGTGATGATTTTGTACAGCTTAAAACACAGCTCATAACGATTGCTGATGAGCAGTCTAATGAGTCTATGGGTGTGTTTGAAACCTTAGTGAAACTTATTGTTGCTTTGCTGTTAATTGCAGGGAGTGCTTGGTTAATCAGCTTTGTATTAGATAGACGTCGCTCGGGAAATTTGGGAGAATCAAGCTCGACTCCCTTTTCCAGCGATGTTTCACATCGTAAAAATAGTCTATTTGATAAAGCAAGCCAGTTACGTGCTACCATCGACAATCAAGCTGAAAAAGCAAGGCTGCGTGAAGATGTGCTTACTAATAGCAAGCTAATGCGTTATTTAACATCAGTTGATGCATTATTAGCGACGCTTAATAATGACAGTAATTTAACAGAAATTGATTTTAAAGCAATGGAAACCAAATTAAACAATTGGGCAGTATTGGTTAAAACGATTTAAGAACAGCGACTCATTATAATTGTTTGAATAGATAGACAGTGATGATGTAAGAAAGATAAGGGGTGAATATGTCGGGCTTAATTATTTTAGATCGTGATGGGGTAATTAACCAAGATTCTGATAATTACATTAAGTCAGTAGATGAGTTTATCTTGCTACCGAATACAGTTCAAGCGATTGTAGGATTGAAGCAAGCGGGCTATGTTATTGGTATGGCGACTAATCAGTCAGGCATAACCCGTGGACTCTATTCGCGTCAAACTTTGCATGCAATGCATAGCAAATTACAACAATTACTAGCAGCACAAGGGGCTGCTATTGATTGGATGATGTATTCTCCGCATGTACATAAAACAGCCTGTCGTAAACCTAATACAGGTATGTATCATAGTATTGCATTGCGTTTTGGTGTATCTGATTTAACGGGTGTGCCTGTGGTAGGAGACAGTTGGCGCGACTTAGAAGCGGCAATGGCAGTGGGAGCACGTCCAATATTGGTCAGAACAGGTAAAGGCTTGCGCACGATTGCAGCACATAGTGATGCTATTGAAAAAAATGCAATTCCTGTCGTAGATGATTTGTTAGCTGCAGTACGCTTATTGGGTGTGGCAGCGTGATTGTCTTGCGTTCGCTGCTATTTCAGTTGGGTTACGCGCTGATTACTGTCTTTTTTTCGTTGCTTAGTTTGCCATTGTGGTTGGTCAGTAAATCATTGCGCTATCAGATTATGACCTATATGGCACGCTCGGTACTTTGGTGGCTAAAGTTCACTTGCGGTTTGCGCTATCACGTGCATGCCCCATATGGGTTACCAACTCACTCATCAGTGGTATTGGTGCGTCATGAGTCTGCATGGGAAACGTTTGCTTTACAAGAAATGTTGCCGCGTCAGGCTTGGGTACTAAAGCGTGAGTTATTGAAAATTCCGTTTTTTGGTTGGGGTTTGCGTGCCATGTGGCCGATTGCGATTGATCGTGGTGCTGGACGAGCAGCATTAAAACAAGTTATCGAACAGGGTAAGGAGCGTCTTGCTGATGGTGCTTGGGTTGTTGTATTTCCTGAAGGGACACGTATGCCAGCAGGTGAGCTGGGTAAAATGAATATTGGCGGTGCGCTGTTAGCAGAAAAGGCGCAAGTGCCCGTAATTTTGATTGCGCATAATGCAGGACGATTTTGGGCAAAGGGGGCATTTCATATTCATTCGGGGGTGATTGATGTTTATATTTCGGAAGTTCTGCCAGTGGGTTTGAGTGCGCAAGAAATTAATGCTAAAGCTGAGGCATTTTTTAAGCTGTATTTAGAGTAGTATTTGCTTTGTCACCGACTATTTCTAACGTTAGAGTGATTCTTAGTGATATGTAATAGGAAAAATAGCATGACTGATCAATTATTGCCCGATAGTCCTCAAGATTTTGAAAAGCTTGTTGCATTATTATTTCAGCAACTTGGTTTCACTGTCATTATGCCGCCAGCGAATACGCAAGGTTATGATATTGAAATTAGGAAAGATAATAAAACTTTTGCTGTACAGGTTAAAAAATACAAAGCTAAAACGAATATTGCTCAGTTAGAAAAGTTTCAGCATTTTTTAAGTTTACCTTTAGCAGATAGGTTTGATTCAGGTGTATTTGTTTCTTCGAGTGGTTATAGTCAACCAGCATTAACGCATATTCACTCAGAAAAACCGAATAATCTTATATTGTTTACTTACGATAATGGTAAGTTTAAGCCATCTTTTCCTCAGCCAAATGGGATTATTGATGAGGGAGAGTCTATTTTTGTACCATTAAACGATTCATTAAGGTGTCAGTATTTTGGTGTTTTCACCTGTAAAGGGGGTGTCGGCAAAACAACAACAGCTGCACATTTAGCAGGTGCTTTTGCCTTGATGGGGCATGATGTGATTCTTTTAGACTTAGATCCTGATAAAAACTTACGCAAACTTTTTTTGCAAAATGACAGTGATGAGCAAGGTGATGCTTCTTTGTATGTGCCACCCGTTAAGCGTAACCAGTTGGGAGCGACGATTACCGTATTGAATCACGACCAATGGCGCGAGGAAGACTATTCAGATGTGAAGATTGTCATTTGTGATTGTTCTCCTGTTTTATCCGAAAATCCTCGTACATTAGTTGAGCGTTTTGACTATTGTCTTATTCCAACAACACTTAATCCCTTGGGTATTGCTAAAAACTCGAATGTGATTACGCGTACTTTTGAACACATCCGTTCGTGGAATAAAAAGGCAGATATGTTTTGTGTAATTAATAGTTTTGATAGTGATAAAGTTGCTGAAAAACATAACAGCGTATTATTGGCACACTTACAAAAACATATCGATTTATATGCTAAAAAAGATGCTAAATGCCATCTAATACATCCAGACGAAGCCAAAATTCGTTATAGTCGAGCCTTATTAAATTGGGGTTACCATATTATTGATGGTTCTAAGCCGCAGTTGGCATTTAAAGAGATTGCAGGGAAAAGCTATCCACGCACAGATTTTTTGCAGTTAGCAGAGTATTTAGAATCTCATACTGGTATTGAACAGTTGCGACAATGAGACTGTAGCCCATATTGAAACACTAAAAATAGCCTGAAAACTTTCTTTTGTACTCTTGAATTTACCTTTAATTAGCACCATAACTAGCTATGAATACGACTTGCTGTAATAGTAAGTCACCTTTTTAATATAGGAGTTACCTTAATATGAATTTGCGTCCTTTAAGTGATCGCGTTGTTGTCCGTCGCATGGAAGAAGAAAAAACAACTGTTGGTGGTATCTTGTTGCCAGACAGTGCAAAAGAAAAGCCAGCAAAAGGCGAGATTTTAGCCGTCGGTGAAGGTAAGCGTTCTGATAACGGCACAGTTATCCCAATGAGCGTTAAAGTTGGTGACAATGTATTGTTCGGCAAGTATGCAGGTCAAGAAGTTAAAGTTGACGGCGCTGATGTATTAGTCATGCGTGAAGACGATATTATCGCTATTTTAGGTTAATTTGTTAATAAGTTAAGGAATTTAAGATGTCTGCTAAAGATGTAAAGTTTGGTGTTGAAGCGCGTGAGCGCATGGTTGAAGGCGTTAACATTTTGGCTAACGCAGTTAAAGTAACGTTAGGTCCTAAGGGTCGTAACGTTGTATTAGAAAAATCTTTTGGCGCACCTGTTGTGACGAAAGATGGTGTTTCTGTAGCTCGTGAAATCGAATTAGAAGATAAATTCATGAATATGGGTGCTCAGTTGGTTAAAACTGTGGCTTCTCAGACAAATGATGCAGCGGGTGATGGTACAACGACTGCGACTGTATTAGCGCAAGCGATTGTGCGTGAAGGTATGAAAGCAGTTGCTGCTGGCATGAACCCAATGGATATTAAGCGTGGTATCGATAAAGCAGTGATCGCTGCGGTTGCGGAAATTCGTAACTTATCTAAGCCATGTGCTACGACTGCTGACATTGCTCAAGTGGGTACGATTTCGGCTAACTCTGACAAGACTATCGGTGATTTGATTGCGCAAGCAATGGAACGCGTTGGTAAAGAAGGTGTGATTACTGTTGAAGAAGGTTCTACTTTAACTGACGAATTAGAAGTCGTTGAAGGTATGGATTTTGACCGTGGTTACTTGTCTCCTTATTTTGTTAATAATCAGCAAAACATGACTGCGGAATTAGAAAACCCATTCGTATTATTGTTCGACAAAAAAATTAGCAGCATCCGTGATTTGATTCCTGCGTTAGAAAACGTAGCTAAGTCTGGTCGTCCATTGTTGATTATTGCTGAAGATGTCGAAGGTGAGGCTTTGGCTACTTTGGTCATCAACAGCATGCGTGGTATCGTGAAAGTGACTGCGGTTAAAGCACCAGGTTTTGGTGATCGTCGTAAAGCGATTATGCAAGATATCGCGATTTTGACTGGTGGTACATTGATTTCTGAAGAAATTGGTATGACACTTGAGTCTGTCACAGTGAGCGAATTCGGTCAAGCGAAGCGTATTGTGGTCGGTAAAGACAGCACAACGATTATTGACGGTGCTGGTGCTAAAGCAGACATCGAAGCACGCGTGTTACAAATCCGTGCGCAAGTCGAACAGACAACGTCTGACTATGACAAAGAAAAGTTACAAGAGCGTTTAGCTAAGTTAGCTGGCGGCGTTGCTGTTCTTAAAATCGGTGCTTCTACTGAAGTTGAAATGAAAGAGAAGAAAGATCGCGTTGAAGATGCATTGCATGCAACGCGTGCTGCGGTTGAGGAAGGTATTGTACCAGGTGGTGGCGTGACTTTGTTACGTGTTTCTGAAGCGGTTAAGTCTTTGAAAGGCGACAATCCAGATCAGGATATGGGTATCAAAATTGCTTGCCGTGCGATGCAAGAGCCAACACGCATTATCGTGGGTAACTGTGGGCTAGAAGGTTCTGTTGTCATCAACAAAATTTTAGAGGGCACAGGTTCTCATGGTTTTGATGCTGCAAATGAAGTGTATGGTGATATGTTCGCGATGGGTATTATTGACCCTGCAAAAGTAACGCGTTCTGCATTGCAGAATGCAGCTTCTGTTGCCTCATTAATTATTACGACAGAAGCGATGGTGGCTGATTTACCACGTAAAGACGCGCCAATGCCTGCTGGCGGCGGCATGGACGGCATGGGTATGTAAGCTTCGGCTTCATCCATACCAGCCTAGCTGTTACGAAAACCCCCGCGCAAGCGGGGGTTTTGTTGTAAAAAAGCAACAAATCGTAAAAAATAATTACTAAAAGCACAAAAAACTGTTGCACAGATACAAACGCCTGTTGTAACATTATCCATGAGGTTGAATATAGGGGTATCCCCTAATTCATATGTTGAAAACTAACGAGGTAATTTCTACATGACAAAAAATATTTTAGCTATCGCTATCGCTGCTGCGGTAATGGCTCCATCTGCTTTCGCTGCTGCAACTGTGTACGGTGTTGCACATATGTCTGGTAACTCTTTCTCTTCTGTGAATGACGGTACTGGCACTTCTGCTGGTTTGAATTCTATGTCATCTAACTCTTCACGTTTAGGTATCAAGGGTTCTGAAGACATCGGTGGCGGTACTAGCCTTGTATACCAAATGGAATTTGGTGTTTCTATGGATGGTAATGCTGACAATGGCGCTAATGCTGCTACAGGTATTAACTCTACACGTAACACATTCGTTGGTTTAGGTGGTGGTTTTGGTACAGTGTTGGCTGGTCGTCACGATTCTTTGATCAAAATGTCTGGTCGTAAGTATGACTTGTTTGGCGATCAAATTGGTAACAACCGTAACATCCTAGGTGGTGCTAACGCTGTTGCTTCTTATGTTGTGGATGGTCGTCATAACAACGTATTAGCTTATATTTCTCCAACATGGTCTGGCTTCCATTTCGGCGTAGCTTACGTTCCTTCATCTGCTGTTACTCAAGTTGAAACATATGACAACGTAGTTAACAAAAACGCTGCAGTTACAGCAATCGCTGACTACACAGCTGGTAACTTCAGCGTAACAGCTGGTTACATCGACGTTGACAAGTTAGGTGGCAATGCAATCACAGCTTACCGTTTGGGTGCTGGTTATACATTCGGCGCAGCTAAAGTTGTTGGTTTATACCAAAATGCTAAAATTGCAACAACATCTTCTCAAGACGCTTACGGTCTAGGTGGTTCTTACAAAGTTGGTACAGCTGGTACAATTAAAGCTCAGTACTACACTGTTCAAGAAGCTAACTCTGCTAAGAACGATGCTACTTTGACAACTGTTGGTTATGATCACGCTATCACTAAGAACACAACTGCATATGCTGTTTACTCAGCTGCGCACAACGGTTCTGGTGCGTCTTACACAACTGATATGACAAGTTCTGGTAGTGGTTCTAACGTTACTGCTATCATGGGCAAAGATAACTCTGCGTTATCTGTTGGTATCATCCACAACTTCTAATTGCTTGCAGTTGAAAAGCTGCATTCATGTTAAATTGTGTAAAAAGCACTCCTTCGGGGGTGCTTTTTTGTTTTAAGTCAAGATGGTTGACGTAAAATAAAATTTGTAGGATAATAAAATAGCTTATTTTTTAGGCTTAAAATAATAAAGCAATATTAGATTCATTTTTAATAGATAAACAATGAATTAAGCACACAAAGAAAAACAGCGTAATGCTGTTGATGTCGTGTTAACACTATTTTCAGGTCACTGTTATTATTGTTAACTTATTGTATTGTTAATTTTTTGGAGTTTTAAAATGATTTTAATAAAATCGCTGTTTGTTGTTTTTGCCATGTTGCTTTTGTCAGGGTGTATTCAAAACGTAACGACTGCAAATAGTAGTCAGTATTATGTTCAACCTGTAGCATACACGCCTGCGAGAGTCACTCCTGTGGTTGTGACAGAGCGTCGTGTGCGTTATTATGAGTCAGGAACTTATTGTCCTCCGAGCACATCAACTGAATATTACTACCGTCAATATTAATATTGTTAGAATATACACAGTAGCGTATATTTTGTTGCTGTGTAATTCGTTACTCGATACGCATTGTTGCCAATTTTGAGCATAATGCTTGTGCTTCGCACTCTGTCCAAGTGTCTGTTTTCGTAAATCCCCACACAGGGCGAGGCCAAGCGTCATCGTCATTTCTTCTACCCACAACATGCCAATGCAATTGGGGTACGACATTGCCTAATGCACCGACATTAATTTTATGTAATTCAAAATGGCTTAATAGCATTTTTGCACATTGATTACTTTCTGCCAGCAATTGTGCCTGTTGCTCATCGCTAAGCTGATGAACTTCGGTAATATTGTCGATGCGTGGTATTAAAATAAGCCAAGGGAAATTACGTACATTTTCAAGTCGCACTTGGCATAAGGGCAAGTTGCAAACAAAAAAACTATCTGCTTCAATTCGAGAATCTAGTGTAAAAGACATGAGTTATCTCGTTATTCTTTTTCGTTGCGATTAATGGCATCAATAACAGGTAAGGGATAGCGATTAAAAATACTACAAAATAAATCGGCTGTTTTTTGTGTATCATATAAAGCACTATGCGCCTGTTCGTTATCCCAAGGCATACCCGAAAACATAGCGGTTTTTGCCAGTACGGTTTGACCATAAACCAGTGCACCTAATGTGACACTGTCTAAGGTACTAAACTGATGGAAAGGCGATTTAAGTTTGTGTCGCTCTGCTGCCGCTTTGACAAAAGATAAATCAAAGAAAGCATTGTGTCCGCACAAAATAGCACGTGTACACCCTGTTTCTTTGATGCGTTTATTGATAGGTTCAAAAATAGCTTCTAGTGCTTTTTTTTCATCAATTGCTAGGCGTAACTGACTAAACGGATCATAACCTAAAAAATCTTTTGCTGCTTTTTCGATATTAGCACCTGCAAAGGGGTGTACGTGAGCATGAACTGTTTCACCCGGATGCATTAGTCCATACTCATCAATATCTAAAATAACAGCTGCAATTTCGAGCAGGGCATCTGTCGCACAGTTAAACCCCCCTGTTTCTACGTCGACGACGACAGGTAAGAAACCACGTACACGACGTGCTAGGGGATGTTTAACACGGTTTGAAGGTTTGCTCATGCCAATTCCTTGGTAAATACCGCAGAGCGGCGTTGAAAATTATAAAGTTGGGCACGTTGATTAGGCAAAGCAGTAATATCTGCTTGCGAAAACCCATGTCGAATAAACCAGTGCATCGTTTGTGTAGTAAGTAAAAATAAAGTATGAATACCAGCAATGCGTGCTTGTTTTTCGACCTCATTGAGTAACTTACTACCACGACCACCACGACGATAGTTAGCATCGATAGCAAAAGCAGCGAGCTCAGCAGCGTGATTATCCGTGTAGGGATAGAGTGCAGCACAACCAATAATCGTGCCATCACGCTCAAGAATTGTAAAGTAATCAATTTCCATTTCTAATTGTTCGCGCGGACGTTTAACTAACGCCCCTCCTGTTTCGAGTGGTTCGAGCAATGATAAGATACCACCGATGTCTTCAATTGTCGCTTGACGCACTACATCATAATCATTCTGATTAATCATAATGCCCACGCCATCAAGGGTGAAAAGCTCACGCAATAATGCACCATCCTCAGTTCGATCAAGTAAGTGTACTCGGTCAACATGTTGTGCTGCACGATAACTATCCAACAAAAGTTGTCGGGTGTTATCGGGTAGTATGGCTTTTGCTAATAGGGACGGCATGTCATTAGCAGATAATTCTGTTGGTAGTACAGCACGTGCACTATTTAAGTGTTCGGCATCAACAAGCCAAATTAACTTATCAGCTTCTAGTGCAATAGCTGCCTCAATAGCAACCTCCATACTCGATAAGTTGAAGGTATCCCCCGTAATAGAGTAAGCTTGCGAAGTGAGTAAGGCAATATGCCCCATATCGAGAACGCCTTTAATGGGATCGATTTCGATACGACGTACTGCGCCTGTATGTTGAAAGTCGATACCATCAATAATCCCTAATGGCTTCGCCATCACCCAATTACCCGATGAAATAAATAAAGGACGTACCGCATAACTTTGTTTGGCTTGCGCACTCGAAAACCATGATTCTAATTCAATGCGCATTTGACCTACTGCTTGCGCTACAGCAGGCAGATGTTCTTTGCGTGTAATACGCAGTCCACGATGGGATTGCCAATCTAATCCTTGCGCTTGCATTTCGCTATCAATAAATGGACGAGCACCAGCAACCAATACAATACGAACATCAAGACTTTGTAATAATGCAAGATCTTGAATAAGTGGCAGTGCACCATCACCATGTTGCAGTGCAGTGCCATCAAGATAAATTACAACGGTACTATCTCGATGTGCGTTAAAATAAGGCGATGATTGGCGAAAAACTTGCACAAAATCTGGCGGTGTCATAATGGGCATTTCACAAAATACAAGAAAGTTGATAATAGCAAAAGATTGTATCACGGCTTATTATAGGGAGCTAAGGCTTTTGATATAGCATAATTGTATTAAGTTTTTGGTTTGTATTAGTAGCAAGCAATAAAAAGGAAAAATTATGTGCGGAATTTGTGGTGATTTGCGATTTAACGGTGTGCCAGCGGCAGCGGAAATAATTCTGCCGATGCTTAATTCGCTCGCACGCCGTGGTCCTGACGACGAAGGTCGTTGGGCGGCAGGCAGTATATGCATGGGGCAGCGTCGCCTGTCCATTATTGATTTAAGCCATGCTGGGCATCAACCGATGGTGGATGCTGAGTTGACCTTGGTTTTTAATGGCTGCATCTATAATTACCCTGAACTACGCCAACAATTAGAAGGTTTAGGGCATCGCTTTGCATCACACTCCGATACTGAAATTATTCTTAAGGGGTATCGTCAGTGGGGCTTAGATTGTGTTCAGCATTTCGAGGGCATGTTTGCATTTGCCATTTGGGATGCCAGCGTACAAACGCTGTTTATTTGCCGTGACCGTTTTGGTATCAAGCCCTTGTATTATACGCTAGACGATAAAGGCATTCGCTTTGCTTCGACCACACAAGCCTTGTTGGCATCAGGTGGTGTTGATAAAGCCTTAGACCCCATTGCCTTGCATCATTTGATGACGCTTCATGCTGTTGTGCCAGCGCCGCGTACGCTATTGCAGTCGATTCGCAAATTAGAACCAGCGCATTGGATGATTGTATCTGCCAACGGAAAGGTCGAAAAACATTGTTATTGGACACTTACTGCACAGCGTCCCGCAAAAGCAATATCTGAAGCTGAAATGCTAGAAGGAACGCTTTATCATCTCAAAAATGCCATTAAAAAACGCATGAATGCCGATGTGCCTGTCGGTGTACTATTGTCGGGCGGGCTAGATTCGAGCTTGATTGTGGCATTATTGGCAGAGTTGGGTGCAAGCCATATCCCGACCTATTCCATTGGCTTTGAAGACACGCCCGAAGAAATGGGCAGTGAGTTTGAATATTCAGACCAAGTTGTGCAACGCTATGCCACCAAACACCATAAAATTTTAGTACCCAACAACCAAGTCCTGCCCCGATTACCCGAAGCAGTAGCTCAAATGTCAGAGCCAATGGTGGCACAAGATGCCGTCGCTTTCTATCTACTGTCGGAACAAGTGAGCAAAAGTATTAAGGTGGTGCAAAGTGGACAGGGTGCGGATGAAGTGTTCGGTGGTTATTTCTGGTATCCGCAAATGCACGCAGCTGAAGGTGAAGACACCTTATCTCGTTTTGCCAGTCGCTATTTTGACCGCAGTCATGATGAATGGTTGCGAGCCATTAATCCACGTTATCATGTTGGCGATGTCACGGGTGACTATGTGCGTGATATGCTTTCTCAAGCAGGCGCAGATACTTATCTTGACCAAGTGTTACGTTTTGATAGTACAATCTTGATTGTCGATGATCCTGTGAAGCGCGTCGATAATATGACCATGGCATGGGGATTAGAAGCACGCACGCCGTTTATGGATCATCATCTCATCGAATACGCAATGACTTTGCCACCCGAATTTAAGTTGCGTGACGAGGGGAAATATCCACTTAAAGCTTTGTCGCGAGGGCGGTTGTCAGATTCGGTAATCGACCGTAAAAAGGGGTATTTCCCGATGCCAGCATTAAAGTTTGTCCGTGGTGCATTCTTCGATTTTATGGCAGATATTCTTAATAGTCGTGTGGCTCGTGAGCGCGGATTATTTAATTCTGCCTATATCGATCTATTGTTGCGCGAACCCGATCAACATTACACTGCCATTTTAGGCTCTAAATTATGGCACGCTGCCTTGCTTGAGCTGTGGTTGCAAGTCAATGTGGATGAGGTATAATACCCGACAAGTTTAGTCAACTATTATGGAGCGTCATTATGACACAAGAAGAAACCTTAGCAAAAATCGATGGTCAAGTAAAAAACAATCCTTGCGTAATCTACATGAAAGGCACGCCCACCATGCCCTCTTGTGGTTACTCATCGCGTGCATCACAGGCAATGATTGATACAGGCGAAAAATTTGCGTTTGTTAATATTTTAGCTGATCAAGATATTTTTCAATTTTTACCTGCTTACGCTGATTGGCCGACTTTTCCACAAATTTATATCGATGGTGAACTGGCTGGTGGTTGTGACATTACCCTTGAGTTGCACGCTAGTGGTGAATTGGCAAAAATGATGAAAGCCGCGAACGAAAAACATGCTGCAACAGGCGACAACGCCTAAGCAAACCCCTTATAATCATACCATCGTTTCACAGGAGCAGATGGCATGAGTATTTTGGTAACAGGCGGTGCTGGCTATATTGGTTCGCACACAGTGATTGCCTTGCAACAAGCAGGGCATCATGTTGTCATTGCTGATAATTTAGCCAATGCAAAACCCGCTATATTGGAACGCATTGAGCGTATTACGGGGGTTGCGCCAGAGTTTGTTTTAGCTGATATTCGTCATCACGATAGTTTAGCACGTATTTTTAGCGAGCATGATATTACTGCCGTTATTCACTTTGCAGGCTTAAAGGCGGTGGGTGAATCGGTATTAGAGCCCCTTAATTATTATGATAATAATGTCAATGGCACCTTAGTGCTGCTTAATGTGATGCGTGAATCGGGTGTTAAAACCTTAGTATTTAGTTCATCAGCTACTGTTTATGGTGATCCAGAATCTGTTCCTATTAGTGAAAGTTTTCCGTTATCGGCAACTAACCCATATGGTCGTACCAAGCTTATTGCTGAGGATATGTTGCGTGATTTAGCGTGCTCTGAATCTGGATGGAAAATATTATTATTGCGCTATTTTAATCCCATTGGCGCACATAAGAGTGGATTAATTGGTGAAGATTCAAATGGTATTCCCAATAATCTTGTACCCTATATTACACAGGTAGCAATAGGAAAAAGAGCGCAAGTTTCAGTCTTTGGTGGCGATTATCCGACTGCTGATGGTACTGGTGTTCGTGATTATATTCATGTGGTTGATTTAGCAGAGGGGCATGTCAAAGCAATTGATTACTTGAAAAAAGAGACGACACCAGAACAGGTTACAGCTGTAAACTTGGGGACAGGGCAAGGCTATTCTGTGCTTGAGATAATTCATGCTTTTTAACGTGCCAGTGGCAATACTATTCCTTATCAT
>CAMCGI010000039.1 GCA_945874205.1 Francisella tularensis subsp. holarctica | reverse complement strand
AAATCAGCGAAAAAGAAGCCGTCATGAATCAGGCAGTATATGGGCTTTTTGGGTTGAGCGAGGAAGAGGTGGGGATGTTATGATAGAATTAGAGCAAGTCATGTATATGGATTTTTTGATATGAGTCTCCATCTTTCCCGTAGGGAGTTAAAAAAGGCTTGGCAGTCAGCTTCAAAAGCATACACTGATGCAAGTAATAAAACTAATGCACACCGCCTGCTGCTGTTTTATGCGGTTGAAACAGGATTAAAAGCAGTTTATTCGCAGTATTCCAGACAATCATCTAGCTGTGATTTAAGTAGCTTATGAAATACTTGGACTTACTTAGCACTAATATTACAATTTATTGTAATAATACTATACTTAATAGGACTTAATCATGAATGACTCTCGTATATTTTGGGGCTTTGTTGACCAAACACTTAACCGTTTTTCTAATCCACAATTTGGCTTAGTAGATGTCTTGTTTGAAGAGTTAAGCGATGGTCATCTTGTTGGAAATCCAAAGAATGATGAGTTATTTTGCCCTACAGGTAAAGTTTACATTACTAGAGATTTTGATCGATTAAAGAGTACATATCCAAATACACTTATTCGTGTTGAGGCAATACATTCAAATAACGAAATTAAAGATGGTGATTGTCGCTATATTTCATTAGGGCTCATTAATAATAAAGTATCTGTACCACAAGATAAAATAACCCCTTGTTATCTCATTGAAAAAGACTTTGACGATAGCGATAGAGACCCAAACATACAAATGCCAGAAAAGTTATTTAAATTATTATCAACTTTAGATAAGAAAAAAGACTTGATACACGGAGTGTGGACAATACCTATTGAAGATAGCATTAATGAATATGATGGTTACCATTCAATAATTCCCTTTAGAGGAAAAAATGATTTATATCACAAAATAAAAGAAATTAATTTTAGCAGACTAGAAGAGGAAGATCTAATAAAAACTTATTTTGTCGATCCATATATGAATAAAACTTGGGGCGATATGGTATTTGTTCGTAATAAAGATATCCTTGATAAAAAAGGAATAAATAAAACATACCTCACCAATATTGTCATGGCAACTTTAATTAAAGGGTACTTGACAAATAGCAAAGCGAAAAATGAGTTTTCGATCAGTAATCTAAAAAACTCTATTAAACCTTTAATTGAGTTATTAAGAGGTCAAAAAAATATTTTAAGTAATTCTAATACGCCAGAAGGAATGGATTTAGTATTAGAAAAATTATCGACTGCAGAAGAAAATCGTAAAATTTTTGATAACACTATTGAAAATTTTTTAATAAATAACACTCTAGGAAAAGAAATAGTTTCTTCTTATATAGAAGATAATTTCTACAAATATTTAGCATCTGAACAAGAAAAAACAATTAAAATTGCATTAAACGATGCCAAACTAAAAGTAGAAGATGAAGAGCGTAAATATAAACAAAGGTTATCTGAATTTGAAAATTTAATCACTGAAAAACGACGCGAGTTAGAAGATAAACAAAAATTACTTGATCAAGTAACTAAAGAAATTCATGAGGTAGGAAATCAAGCAGATAATGAAGAAAAAGCTCAAAAACAAATTTTAGAGCGAGAAAGTGAGTTAAAAAATAAGTTAATCAATCTTGATGATGAGATTAGAAAAAAACAAGAAAAAGTGGAACAACTTACAAGTGATTTAAGTTTCGAAGAATATCGCGAAAAAAAATCTAAGGAACTTGACGCAATTAAACAAAGAATAAACATGTATAAAGAAGATGAATATGAAGCTAAAAAGTCGGCAGATAAAGTTCGTGAGCAATTAGAGGCTAACAAAGAAAAATTGCTTGATAAAATTAACGAAATGACTCCTCATGTTTATGCGGCATTACGAGGGAAAAAGCGTGCATCGTTAGAACTTAAAAAGTTTAATATTACACAAGGTCATTCTATAGTTTTGAATGAACATATTGATTATACAGATCTTGCGGCAAACCTAGTATCAATGTTGTCTAGCAAATTTAAAGACAACAATAGAGACTATTCCGCACTATTCATAGCAAACATCTTAATTGTGCTACAAAATAACTTTATTTCTCTTGTTTATGGAAGCCCTGGTATCGGAAAAACATCTTTAATTAGAAATTTATCAAAAGTGTTAGGGCTTGGAGAAGCATTTTTAGAAATTAATGTGGCTAAAGGCTGGGACTCTGATCGTGATTGGATAGGCTTTCATAATGCGTTACAAAATGAATTTGTACCTGCTAGAACAGAATTTTATGAGTATTTAAATGCTATGCAAGATTATAATTCTGATAAGACTGTCATGCCTCTGGTGTTATTGGATGAAGCCAATTTATCAATGATGGAACATTATTGGGCAAGTTTTATTGGGCAAGCAGACGAGGATAGCGAACGTGAGAATAACAGATTCTTATCTCTTGATGGCGGTCAGAATAAATTAAATATTCCAAATAGTTTACGATTTATTGGTACTATTAATAATGATCACACAACGCAATCTATTTCAGAACGTATTGTTAGTCGTGCGCCTATTATCGTTCTAGGTTATGGCGATCCTTATAGTGATATTGAATATAAATTTCCTTTACCTTTAGAGGGAATATCTTTTGATAGCCCAATTTCATCTACAACATTAAGAAGCATGTTTATTTATCCAGAGCTACTAAATCAGTCAACCTATGACAAAGTTAATGATCTTGTAGATGTTATTGTAAAGAAAATAAACGAAAATCGTAATATTTCTTTTGATAGTTTTACTTTATCAGCGAGAACAAAAGAGAAAATAAAAGCATATATTTTTGCAGCTAGCAGTATTTTTCCAAAGCTAATGTACAATAATACAGAGCAAGCGATTACAGATTATGTAACGGCTCAGTTTATTATTCCATCAATTAGAGTTAATGGTAAAGCATCGTCAGAAGCCCTAAAAGTTTTACAAGATCATTTAAATAATGAAGAGTACAAGATATCAGCTAAACTCTTAGAGCAAATTATTATTAATGGTCAAGAAAACTTAGATCAGTACGGCATGTTTAATGGTTAATGCTATGCTAACTGATGTTATTTTTAGTATAGAAATCCAAAATAAAAAATATTATGGAGACAGTTTTCAACATAGCTCTTATGTTGGAACTGTTTCTTTAATAAATAATGGGATTGTTCGTAGTGATTTATCTGTTTTTGAATTAAACTCAATTTCAATAACTTTGGAAATACCTAACGAATATGGTGATGTTCACTTAACTTTAGGCTCAAGAAGTATTCACTTTGAACAAATAAAAACTGTAAACCAAAAACTAACTTATTTTGCTAGTTTAGACAACCCATTTTTAAATCAATTGGGATATGTTAATTTTTATTTATCTTTTAGTGCTATATCTGATTTTATATGTGAAGTACCTTTAGAAGTCAAATCAACGAAAGCTACTTTTGATGATGCCAAAGATATGTTGGCATTTATTCAAAAAAAAGACTCAAGTATTGTGAATTTGTGTTTTAGTCAATCTAGGTTGAACTCAGGTTATAAAGATGTTGGAATGGGGGATGCTCAATCGAAGATGATTTTGGGTAATAAAATTATTAATTTTATTATCAAAAAGAGTTTGGAGTTTAGGCATAATCCTATTTTAGGAAAAAAAATAGAATCGGAGATTGTTCGTTACAACTCAAGAAAACATCATATTGATAACCGCTCAATTGAGTGGCTTGGTAGACATACAGAACAATTAGAGATTTCTATAGATGAGCAAGATCTTATTATAGGAGAAATACCTTATAATCTTCGAGATATTAAAATTACAAAGGCTACTGCTAATTTAGATGTTTTTGAAAATAGAGTTATTCATAGTTTTTTAATAATACATAGAAACTATTTAACAAAAATACAAGAAATGACAGCAGATAAAGCATACCATCAGTTTGATGATTTTCAATTTAGCTTTAAAGAGTTACTAGATGACTGGATATCAGAAAATACTAGACCTCATCAGCTCATTGAGTATGGTTTATCAAACATTAGCAAAGTAAAAACATTTCTTGATAAATATATTCCGTGCAAATTAAATAAAATATATTTACCGAGATTAACACCTAATGTAAAAAAACATAACCATTACCTAGAGTTATTTAAAATGATTCATGAGTATTATAAGATGGGAGAGCCGGATTGGAGTGAAAACTCAGTTATAAACGGTTTAAAAAATTTGGCAAAAATCTATGAATTATATGTACTGCTTTCATTGGTTAAAGGATTTGAAGAAAACGGATACCAATTTGATAATGCTTCGTTTCTTAACTATGACTCGGTAAGTTATGCAGTATTACCTGAAGGCTTTGCCAATAATGTATATTTTGCGAAGCATATAACAACAAGAAAAAATATTACGCTTTATTATGAGCCAACTATTTATGAGCAGAGTGATCGTAGATCTAAAAAGCATACAGATCTTTACAAGGCAATTAACAGCCTTTATGTTGATAACAGCATCATAAAAGATACATGGAATAAACTTAAACCAGACTTTATCATATCTACTGGCGACGTATTTATTATTTTGGATGCAAAATACTCAGACATATCAACAGTAAGAAAATATTATTTAACACCATTAATGATTAAATATGGTTATGGAATTATGCGCGATTTAGGTTCTCATAAGTCTTTGTCGCAAGGTGTTATAGCTGTGTGTGCTAAAGGTGATCAATATTATAATAATATTTTTTTTGAGCCAACTAACAATGAGCCTTTATCTATGACAGGTATTATTAAGCATTCAACAAGAGAAAACATCAGTGAACATCCAATGTTTAAACGTATCATAGATTTTTTACTTAGAAATTAATACCCTAGAAAAATTAATAAAAAGTGCAATTCTTAGTTTATGTTAGGGCACTTTTAAAAACGCAATACCACTATTGCCAAAACACGCTCACGCGTCGAACACGTATTTGGCGCCATTGAACAAATGGGTGGCAAGTGCATCCGCGTGATTGGTCAGCAACCTATGCCCAAGCGAAAAGTCCGCCAAACTGACGCAAAAAGCACAGACATGGTGGACGCTCGACTTTACAAGCCTGCAAAACGAACTTAAAAAGAGCTTTGGACTCAAAGCCAGCGACAAACTCATTCCCCTCAAAGACCAAGACGAATGGGAAGACTATGTGAAGAGCAACCGTCAACAGATCGTACAACTCAACCAACAAATCAGCGAAAAAGAAGCTGCTATGAATCAGGCAGTGTATGGGCTTTTTGGGTTGACGGAGGAAGAGGTGGGGATGGTATAACAGTGTTCATGTATCAAAAAATGAGTTAAAATTAAAAACTAAGCAACAAATATTTTTTAATTGTGCTTCACAAAATAAAAAATACTATATGTGGTTTTTTCAAGGTAATGACCTTGTTTTTTGAGTCGTATTGCGACTATGACTATTACTATCTAGGATAAAAAATGAATACGCAAACACAACCAGTAAGCAGTGCTGCAACAAGTTGGACGAGGTTGCAAGACTATCGTGCAAGGAATAAAACAGAGGCTAGTAACTCTGGACCAATTAAATCCTTCACTGATGTTACAGACAACATTATCGCCGTTAATCAGCGTAGTGATGAAGCAATGGAATTTGATGCACTTGTCAGCTCTTCTGGTGGTAAGCGTTAATGTCCAAAAAAGACTTTACTGACTTCAAAGAAATGTCTGAAAGTGACCATAATGCACTTTATGAACGCTATCTTCGACAGGAAATCATATACAACATGCACAAGCGGCATGTTAATCAAGAAACCTTGGCTCTGGTAATTGATGCCTGCACTTGTGGCAACAATGCTTCGCTTTAAGACCATTCGCTACTATCCGAGCAGCATTTCGGACGAGTTTTTGAATACATCGACTACTCAAGATGATAAAAGTAGCCTTCATAAATCAATACTTGCGCGGACTGGTATGCACTTGGCTGACTTTTCTAGTGATGATGCACAGCATAATTATTTTCATGCGCTTGTTTCATGAAAATGGAGCACGATTTTAGCCAAGCCGAACAGGGTAAGTTTTATACACCCACTGAATTAATTCAATTCCCCCTTTTTTTAGATCAAGATGTGCAAGCATCCTTGACTAAATTAGTGAGTGGACAAGGAAAACTCAACATACAAACATTGGTTAATCAATTATTACCTAAAGACATTGAAATGCTAGATGTTCTAAAAACAGTAAATTAGGCTTAACGAGTCCAACCTGCAATCAGCGAGTTTTTTATTCCCTTTTTTACCCATCTTTACACCTTCTTTACATTCTAAACCTTATAACTAGGCACGTTATTCAAACAATGAGGCTTAATTATGACAAGTGAACATAAAAAACAAGGATTAGCCGCTGCCACGCTCGCTGCTTTGGGTGTGGTGTATGGCGATATTGGCACAAGTCCTTTGTATACCATGCAAACAGTATTTTCTGAATCAACAGGTATTGCGGCAACATCTGCCAATATTATCGGTGCAACGTCAGCTATCTTTTGGGCGCTGATGTTTGTTGTGACACTTAAATACGTGCTGCTGATTTTGCGTGCCGATAACCACGGTGAAGGCGGTATTATGGCATTGGTTGCTTTGGCAACAGGTTCGTCATCAGAGGAAAATAATACACGTCGTAAGCGTATTTTATTACTGCAGGGTGTTTTTGGATTAGCACTGTTTTATGGTGATAGTATTATTACGCCAGCGATTTCGGTGTTGGGCGCGATGGAGGGCGTTAAAGTTATTTCGCCAGAGTTTGAGCATTATATTTTGCCACTTACTATTGGTATTTTAATTGGTTTATTTATGGTGCAAAAACGGGGTACAGGCACAGTTGGTAAATGGTTTGGTCCTGTTATGATTCTGTGGTTTGCTGCGCTGGGTGCGGTTGGTATTTACAATATCGCGGGTAATCCTGAAATTTTGTCAGCACTTAATCCAATATATGCCTTTGAGTTTTTATGGGATAGAGGCGTTGGTGTCTTTTTAGCAGTTGGTGCGATTGTATTGGCATTAACAGGTGCAGAAGCACTTTATGCGGATATGGGACATTTTGGACGTAAAGCAATTCAGGTTGCTTGGTCGTTATTGGTTTTACCTGGTTTAGCATTGACCTATATGGGGCAAGGCGCGTTATTACTGGCGAATCCAGAAGCGGTATCTAATCCTTTTTATATGTCTTTTCCAGAGCAACTATTATTACCTGCCATTATTTTGGCAACAGTTGCAACTATTATTGCTTCGCAAGCGGTAATTTCGGGGGCTTATTCATTAACACAACAAGCAATTCAGTTAGGCTATTTACCACGTATGCAGATTTTTCACTCTTCCGCATTAGAAGAAGGGCAAATTTATATCCCTGTGGTTAATTGGTTGCTTATGTTGGCTGTCGTTGTCATGGTGTTAGCATTTGGTTCATCAGCGGCTTTAGCATCAGCATATGGGGTTGCTGTTACAGGATTAATGGTGATTACGACCATTTTGACATTTTTTGTCGTACGTTATACATGGGGTTATCCGCTGTGGGTAGCAAGTTTAGCGACTGGGTTATTTATTGTTGTTGATTTACTGCTTTTTGCTTCTTGCTCTATTAAATTTGTTGAGGGTGGGTGGTTGCCATTTGTTATTGCAATATTATTGTTAACAGTAATGTTGACATGGAAACGTGGTCGCATGATGATTAAACGTCAAATTCGTCGTGATAATCCGTTGTTGCAAGACTATTTAGTGAAAATAAAAGAAATGCAATTAGTGCAAGTTGATCATACTGCAATATTTTTAGCACTTGAGAAAGATGTAGCGCCACGCGCTATGGTACATAACGTGCGTCATAATCGCGTGTGGCATAGTCGCAATGTTATTTTAACGGTATCGTTTGACCATGTCCCTTGGGTGCCAGAAGCAGAACGCTTGAGTGTGTTGCAAGTCACGCCTAATGTTTGGCAAGTACGTGTTCGTTATGGTTTTATGAATACGCCTGATATTCCCAAAGCATTACGCCTGTGTAGTCATTACGGTTTAGTTATTGATCAGTTTGAAATTACCTACTTCCTCAGTCGTGAAACGGTGCTGACAGGCTCGCCCAATGGTATGGCTTTATGGCGTGGTGAGTTATTTGCTTTAATGTCACGTAATGCAGACAGTGTTGTTAATCATTTCAGAGTGCCTGATAACTGTTTGTTAGAGTTAGGCTCTCGTGTCATGGTATAACTTTAGTGAGATTATCGCGTTGGTTAGTGAATAAAGAATCAGTGTTTATTGCATTGGTTGCTGTTGTACTCATAACAGCTGGGGCATATAGTGTCGAGCCATGGCTAGGGAGTTCTGGCTTGACAATGGGATATTTATTGCTGATTTTAATCGCTTCGGTATATCTACCATTTATTGGTGCATTTGTTACAGGATTATTATCTTTTTTTGCATTAAATTTCTTTTTTGTCGAACCACGCTATACACTGAATGTCGCTAATGCAGAGGCATTGATTGAACTATTGGTATTTTTAACGGTAGCAATGACCATTGTATCCTTAACCGAGCGATTAAAAGCGCAAACCGAACGGGCAATTATTTCACAACATCAAGCAGAAAGTGCACGATTATTGGCTGAAAACTTATTAAAGCTATCAAGTCAAGAAGCTGTGTTGGCGCAAGGATCACAAGCAATTGCATCGGCTTTGGCTTCACGCGTTATTGTTGTTGCTGTTGATGAGGTAATAAATTGTTTATTTGATAGTTTAGCAGACTCACCATTACCACCATTAGAGGCATCAGCTGCGCGTTGGGTGGTTACGCATCAACAGTCTATTGGTGCACAAACAGGTAATTGGTCAAGTTTATCTTATTGGTGTATTCCTTTGCGACAATATGATGATCTACATGCTGTAATCTTTGTTTATCCGCATAGTGTGTCAGTGTTTTCAGCTGAAAACTTATCTTTTTTGCAGGGGTTGGTCGATCAAATTAGTTTAGCAATAGGGTTGCTGTTGGCAAAACAACGTGAGCAGCAAGCCATTCGACAAGCGGAACGTGAGTCGGTGCAACATGCATTATTAGCTTCTTTGTCGCATGATTTTAGAACGCCATTAACTGCTATTCTCGGTGCGGCAAGTAGTCTAACAACACAAGATGAACAGCTGAGTAAAGTACAAAAGCAGTTATTATTGTCAACAATTGTCGAAGAAGTCACACAAATGACGGATGTCGCTGAAAATATCTTATCGCTAACACGTATTGAGGCATTAGGCACTTTGGCACTGAATCGTGATTGGCAATTACCCGAAGAGATTATTGGTATTGTGGTTAGGCGTTATCGTCGTCGTTATCCTAATCGAGCGATTCAGACGCAAGTGCAAACGGATTTGCCATTAATTCGTGTTGATTTAGGACTTGTTGCACAAGCCATTATGAATTTGCTTGAAAATTCGACAAAGTTTGACAAATCAGGCAAAACAATCATTTTATCAGCGCAGAAAAAAGATGCGTTAATCGTTTTTTCAGTACGAGATTATGGTATTGGTTTGTCGCTAGCGGATGGAGAAAATTGGAAAGGCAAGTTTGTTCGTGGTAATCAGGAGTCGGCACAACCTGGATTTGGTTTGGGTTTGGCAATTTGTGAAGCTGTAGCACAGTTGCATCAGGGTAAACTCTGTTTAGAAAATGCGATCGATGAGGGCTTAATTGCCAGTTTATGTTTTAGCACTAGTTTTGTACCAGAGAATGTTAATAATGAGTCGATTTAATTTATTAATTGTTGAAGACGACCCTTCTATTGTGGCTTTTTTACGCTCAACGCTGCAAGCTGCTGGCTATGTGGTAACCATTTGTGATTGTGTGAGTGCTGCGTTAGTGCATGTTCAATCGCAACGTCCTGACTTAATTTTACTCGACTTAGGCTTGCCTGATGCCGAGGGTTCAAGCTTAATTACTACTCTACGTCAGCGTTCGGATATACCCATCGTGGTGTTGTCGGCACGTAGCAGTGAGGTAGATATTGTTAATTGTCTTGATTTAGGGGCAGATGATTATTTGGTTAAACCTGTTGGTTCAGCCGAATTGCTAGCGCGAGTCAGGGTTGCATTACGTCATTCAACGATAATGATACAGCGAGATCAAATCGTCACAATTGGTGAACTGGTTATTGATTTGCATAAGGGCATTGTGTTGCTTGCGGGTAAAGAAGTTCATTTAACACCAAAAGAATATTTACTATTATCAGAGCTTGCGCAAGCTCGTGGAAAAGTTGTGACACAACGAAAACTATTAACCATCGCATGGGGGTGTGAGTTTGTCGATTATACGCATTATTTGCGTGTACAAATGGGCAATTTGCGTGCTAAATTGGAACATGTTCCTGCTGAGCCGCGTTATATCTTAACCGAAGCGGGGGTGGGGTATCGGTTAGCAGAGGGAATTAATCATGAGCTATAGAGTCTCTGTGCGTTGTCTAGCTTTTCTAACGCTTGATTTATACGTCCATCAATCATACCACCGTATAAATCTAGGTCGGCAGCAACACCCAAAATCGATTCAGTAATTTTTTCACCATCGGGTGATAAAAAAATCAAAGTGGGTGTCAGTTGTGCTTTATAGCGTTTTGCTATTTGCATTCTATCGTGAGTGTTACCGTTAAAATCAATAATGCTTTCTTTACCTAAGTCAAAACGACGCAGTAGTACGAGTGGTTCATAACGAGGATTTTTGAGCATAGGAACAATGACATCACGTTCTAAGGTGTGACAATAGCCGCAATAAGGTGCGGTGATAAAAAGCATAATGGGAATATTACGTGCTTTAGCTTCGGCAGCTAAAAGGGATAAATCATCCACTTCTGCTATTTTAACTTCTTTTGCATCGGCACAGCCAAGCATATTCAAAAATGGTAAGAGTATTAAGCTTTTTAAGAAGTAGCGGCGATTCAAAGTAATTCCTTTATTGTTTATGTATTAATGCTAAGGCTAAGGCTAAGGCATATCTTGTGGATCAACATCTAAAAATACCCGCACCCCACTAATAGCCATCTTCGGCTGATTCAAGGCATCCAATAATTGATTAATCGTCGCATGTAGTGCAGCACGATTATCTGATTGTAGCCATAATAACTCTCGATAATGATATTGTCGGCGGTGCATTAAGGCTGGCATCGGACCCGATACCCGTACCTGAGGGTGAGTAGCGTGTGTTAATAGCCTATTGAGCTGTTGTTGCACAGCTTCTAGTTTTCGCCCTTCTGCCATTAACCATGCACTGTAGCCAAATGGAGGTAACTGCGTTTCTTGTCGCTCTGCTAATAAGTCTTGTGCAATTTGGTTGTAAGATTGGGTTAGCAATGCTTGTACAAAAGCATGATGCGGTTGATGGGTTTGCAATAATACTTTTCCTGCTTTATTGCCGCGTCCCGCACGTCCCGATACTTGT
Organism: Francisella tularensis subsp. holarctica; assembly: GCA_945874205.1. Lineage (GTDB taxonomy): Bacteria > Pseudomonadota > Gammaproteobacteria > Thiomicrospirales > Thiomicrospiraceae. The sequence continues at coordinate 1,834 of CAMCGI010000039.1, read as the reverse complement.
GTTACCAGTTGAGCCAGTCGCTCTAGCGTGCGAAAGTCGCGTGCAAATAGGGCGCTGTCGACATCAATAATGCCCACTAGCTGAATTCCTGCAAAGTCATGCCCTTTTGCTAACATTTGTGTGCCCAAAATGAGTTTTGCACTGCCATTTCGTACTTGTTCTAATAAGTCGGGTAATTTGTCTTTGCCTTGCGCACTGTCGCGGTCGATACGTAACACAGGATAATGTGGGAAGTGTCCTGCTAATACTTCTTCGATCTGTTGTGTTCCTTGTCCAAGTAGATGCCAGTTTTGTGCGCCGCATTGTGGGCATTCCTGTGGACTAAAGGCAGCACGTCCACAATGATGACAGCGTAAATTCGGTTTAGTGCGATGAAACGTGTAGGGGACTTCGCAAGCGGGACAGTCGAGCGTGTGTCCACAATCGTGACACATCAGCACAGGTGCGTAACCACGACGATTCAAAAATAACAACACTTGTTCATTGTTATCGAGCGCAGTTTGAATCGCATTGAGTAGTTTTGGCGATAACGCGCCTTCGAGCTTTTGTGCACGCATATCAATTGCCAATAAGTGCGGAATCGGTTGGCTATTAGCACGCTGTGTGAGTCGCAAGAGACTGTATTTATTTTGTGCAACATTCGCTAAACTTTCGAGTGATGGTGTTGCCGAGCCTAATATAACAGGGCAATTTTGCAATTTTCCACGCATAATGGCGACATCACGCGCATGATAACAAATGCTATCCTGTTGTTTGTAAGAGCTATCATGTTCTTCATCGACAATAATGAGTCCAAGCTTGGGCAAGGGAGTGAAAATTGCCGAGCGAGTCCCTATCAATAATAGCGGCTCGCCTTGTCGTGTTAACTGCCAGACCTTACCACGCGCGAGATCAGTTAATCCAGAATGCAAAGCAATAGGAACTGTACCGAGTCGCTGTTCTAATCTGGCAAGCATTTGTGGTGTTAAGCCAATTTCGGGTACGAGCAATAAGGCTTGCTGACCTTTTGCCAATACATCAGCAATGAGACTGGCATAGACCTCTGTTTTTCCGCTGCCTGTGACCCCTTCGAGTAAACTAACATGAAAACTGCCAAGATGCTGCTGGAGTGCATCAAATGCTAGGTGTTGTTCTTTATTCAGTGTCACAAGATTGGGGTGTGCTCGTTTTGCTGTTAGTGGACGCTTTTGTGCCTTGGTAATTTTTGTCTGACGCAATGCGCTCGGTAGTGCTGTTTCGAGGACACGTCCCCAATTGGCATGATAGTAACGATCACACCAATCGAGCAAAGCCAATTCTGATGGTGTCCAAAATGGTGTTTCATCTAAGACTAAGATAATTTCGCGCAAGGTGAATTTGCCAATGGGTGTCTCATCAACACCCAAAATTAAGCCAACTTGTTGGCGATTACCAACAGGTACAACCACACGCAATCCTCTGACAAGATTGTCCTCTCCTAGATAAGTGAGTGGTGGTAATGGCGTGCCTGTAACGGCAACTTTATATCGTATTGGCATGAGCGTTCAGAGTGTAAGCTCTTTAGGTGCACCATAATAAAACCCCTGCAAATAATCAACCCCCATGCTTTTAAGTTTATCTGCAATCGCTTCATCACTCACAAATTCGGCAACTACTTTAATTTTAAGCTTACGTGCAACATCGACAATGCTTTCGATAACGAGCAAGCTATTATTATCAGTTAGGATGTTTTTAATTAGTGACCCATCAATTTTTAGATAATCAGTCTTCATTTCGACTAAATAAGAAAAATTAGAATAACCACTACCAAAATCATCAATGGCAATTTTAGCACCATGCTGCTGAACATTTCGAA
>CAMCGI010000038.1 GCA_945874205.1 Francisella tularensis subsp. holarctica | reverse complement strand
CGCCAACAGCGTGAATCCTAATTCATGACTCCATTGCCCACCAATCAAGGCTAGGACATTATCGTTATGTTGACTTAGTGTTAACTGATTATTAACCACCTCAAAACGATTGCCTTGGTTCTGATAAGCAACCTCCTGCCAAAATGCCCACGCATCACCGACCGTTTGCTGCAAAGCAACACCCATGCGATAAGCTTGCCCAAGTTGCATGGCAACGACTTGCCAGTCCAAACCATCACCTGCATGCGACCAATTGCCCGCACAGTAAGCATCATCTTGCCATTGACGTTGTTGCCAATCGACATTACGACCACAAAGCGCGGTTAACGTATCCGTGTCGCCGTAATGTTCAAGCATCAACATCGGTTGTCCTGCTGTGGGTTTGATACCAAAGGTTGTTGGTTCTCGCCAAGGTGATAACGGATGAAAGCCATAACCATAACCCCAAGTTCTAACTTGAGTACCGAGCATCAGTTTCGTGCTGTTATTACTCACGAGATTGGCATAGAGATTACGCGGCATAAGGCTAGTCTGTTCGCTGTTAGATGACACACTTGCCCACACATTTAGTCGCCCAAACTGGTTTTGTTCATCCACCTCGCCTTGTAAGGCATTGCTTGTGCTGGTTTGACTGGGGACAGTCGCAAAAGCCCGTTGAGTGTTGATCTCGCCTAGGGTTGTCAGGCGAAAATCGGCAAAACAGGGTAGGCTAAGCAACAGTACTGGCAATAACAGGATTCTCATTCTGGTAACTGCCGATTTTGCACCAAATACTGCGGATTAAATACCACCTCTGGCAAACGACTTTCAGTCTGAGCTGCGTAACGCACTTCGGTACGTTTATCATCTTGCAACGCATCAATCAATGTCATGGCGGTTACCATCGTTTTGCCATTCATGCTGCCAAGGGTAAAGCTGGCACGTTTTGCCAGTTTTCCCGACTTAACGAACAACTCAGCACGGATGGGAGCGTTAGTTTTTGCGTCAACTGTGAGCGTGATGTGCTCGTAAGTTAAGCCTTCACGCTGTGCTTGCAAATTCAAAGTAACTTGTGTGTCTGTGCGCTCGATGATATTCCCGTCATAATCACCCGCCCAAGTCAGGGTTGCAATGTCGCCTGTCGAGGCTTCACCAATCAGTTTTTGCACGGGGGTAATGCGTACAGGTCGGCTCGACTTAGGCATAATGAGCCAGTAGTTATCATCGAGCATCAGCAACATTTGCCCTGCTTCAACCGTCGATTGCATCACCACCAAACTACGATGTTGTGGAAATGAATGCACCTCATACAAGCGGTTTTTATCCAATACATCTTTGACATAGCTATCAATACTGACCGCTATTTTCACCGCGCCAGCCTGTTGCCGATAGGCATCGGCTTGTTTGAGCAAAGATTGAACTTGTTCATCAGCAAAACTTAAGCTTGGCAATAATGCCATTAAAAATAAGGCACTTAAAAGCCGTTTATGAGTCGTTAAGATGGCTAGGCGCACGGAGCGCAGAAGAAGGAGTGTACATGAAGTACATGACTGATTCGAGCACCGCGCAACAACGCCAGATAACGACGGAATAGGCTTTTTAAACATAACTCAATGCCTCCACAATTGGTTTTCTGACTGCACTTCTCGCACTCAACCAAGCTGCGATTAGCGCACAAATAATGACCGAAATTAACACAGCGACAGTCATCTTCAAATCAAAATGAATATACAACGGATAACCAACCGAACGCCCCGGTGGCGGCGGCATTTGAACCTCAACAAATTTAAGCAATAAAGCCACTGCGCCAGCCAATAGCGCACCAATCGATGCACCGATTGCGCCCATTAAACCTGCCTCACTAATAAACAAGGCAAGAATTTCGCTCGGACGTGTGCCCAATGCTGCCAAAGTACCAATTTCACGGGTACGTTCTAAGATAATCATCGACAAGGTATTACTAATGGCAAAGAATACCAATATTAATACCACCGCACCAACCACACCAAAAATAACATGATATAAATCGCGCACTTTATGATAAAAAACGGCTTGCTCATCCCATGTTTGCACATCAAAGCCTGTGAGACTGCTTTTAAGTTGCTGTGCAACCGCTGTGGTATCGTTCATATCGGTTAAAAACAAGGCAAGTTGTGACACTTTATGGGTATCTAATAATGCTTGCGCTTGACCAATCGACATCAATACCAAATGCTGATCCACTTCGGGAATACCCATCGACACAATGCCCTTAACCTGTACATCGATGGCATTGAGCACACCAGAAACAGTGCTCGTCATAATGGTTAAATCGTCACCAACTTTAGCTTTTAAGTAACCAGCTAATTCTTCACCGAGTAAGACTTCTGGTAGGGCATTAGGATTTTCTTTTAGACTGAGTAACTCACCCTGCTTCACAATTAAAAAAGGACCTTTCACCGCGAACTCGCGTGCGTCCATGCCTTTACCCATGTAAACGACCGTTTTTTGACCATTACTGATTAAACCCGATAATTGCACACTCGGTAACGCATAGCGTACATGGGTATCGGCTTGTAATGTTTGTATTAATTCAGGTGTTGGCTCAAAGCCTAATTGCATCGGCACATCTTCTTGCTGGGTAAAATAACCTGTTTTTGCCAAAATGACATGTCCCGTATCACGAGAAGACTGTTCTTTGAGTGAATCAAAAGTATAAAGCGCGAAACCACCAAACACCAAAATTCCCATTACCCCGACAGCATTAATTAAAATGGTTAAGCCACTGCGTCTGGGCGTGCGCCACAAATTACGCCACGCTAAAGATAGAATTAAACGAAACGGCATCTTAGTTTCCTCCTTGTACAGATTGGCTATCATGCGTAATCACACCATCTGCCATACTAATCACGCGCTCACAAAATGCCAAACTATCGGCATCGTGGGTTGCCATAATCAGTGTCGCGCCTTCTTGTTGGCATAGGCTTTTCATTAAGGCTAATACTTGTTGACGATTGTGTGAATCTAAGGCAGCGGTTGGCTCATCGGCAACAATAACAGCTGGTTTTTTGGCTAAAGCACGAGCAATGGCAACACGTTGACGCTGTCCACCCGATAATTGATCTGGTTTTTGTTGTGCTTGCGCTTCGAGTCCAACAGCAGATAACAACGCATTTACCCGCTCAGCGCGTGCTTTGTCTTTCATACCGATTAGTAATAAGGGATATTCGATGTTTTCGTAAGCGGTCAAGACAGGATTTAAGTTAAAGTGCTGGAATACCACCCCTAGCTGATTACGACGCAATTCAACCTTATCGCGATCACTTAGGATTGCCGTATCTTGCCCTTGCCAGATGAGTTGTCCTGTGCTTGGAAAGTCCATCAAGCCAATGAGGTTAAGCAAGGTTGTTTTACCTGAGCCAGAAGTGCCAGATAAACCAACAACCTCCCCTGCCCGCACGGATAAACTCACAGCATTTAATGCTGTCACATCGACCTGTCCCAGTCGATAGTGTTTTGAAACTTGATTTAACTGAATCATAACCTGTCCCCTAAAATTACTTCAGGGTCAGTATAAAATGATCGCTAAACAAGTACTATTGTTTACGACGAATGGTTACAGGGGTGGATAAGTGGTCTATTTTTTAATCAACAAGACCATTTAAGCTTTTTCCCGTGTACTCAAAGCTATTTCTAAACGATCAACTAATGTTTTTAGTACCTGAATACGCGCAAAACGCTTATCTTCAGCAGACACTAAAACCCAAGGAGCAAAATGCGTACTGGTTCGCTCAATCATGTCTGCAACAGCTTGCTCATAAAGAGGACGCTTCTCACGATTACGCCAATCATCATCGGTTAACTTAAATTGCTTCCAAGGCACATTTGCACGCTCTTCAAAACGATGTAACTGCTCAGCAGGGCTAATATTTAACCAAAACTTGGTTACTAAAACACCATGAGTTGATAACTGCTCTTCAAAATCCGTAATTTCGGCATAACTGCGCATCCAAGCAGACTCGCTAGCAAATCCTTCAACGCGCTCCACTAATACTCGACCATACCAAGAACGATCAAAAATAGCCATTTTACCCGCACGTGGTAAAGAACGCCAAAAGCGCCACAGATAATGATGCGCCAACTCTTCATCACTGGGTGCTGCAATCGGATGTACCTCAAACTGACGTGCATCTAACGCTTGTGTAATTCGACGAATCGTACTACCCTTTCCTGCTGCATCCCAGCCCTCAAAAACAACCAATGTTGTCATGCCTACGCTTTGAGCTTGCTGCATCAATGAGCCTAATCGAGCCTGCAACGACGTTAATTGTTGCTTATAGTCTGCTGGACTTATTGTTTTCGTTAAATCAATAGATGCTAGTAAAGGATGATGTTTTGGTTCAGCGTTATTTTCATTGGTGTTTTCCTCATCCGCAATCTCTTCTGTTGATAAAACACGCACCGCCGAATCAGGATGACGTTTATCAGCATATTGTTGACGTTGTAATTGTTTTTCCAATGCTTCTGCCAATGCCTCACCAACAGTAATACTACGATAATTTGCATCTTCCCCTTCAACGATTAACCAAGGTGCTTGACCCATTCCCGTTTTATGTAGCGCTGTTTCGGCAGATTTAATAAACTCATCATAGTGTTTATAATTTTCCCAATCTTGCTCAGTAACTCGCCAGGCTGTTGTTGGATCTTTCTCTAGCAGATTCATTCGTTTTTTCTGTGCTTTTTTATCCAAATGCATCCAAAACTTAAGTACCAAAGTACCATCATCAGCTAATGTCCTCTCAAAACTTGCAATTCGCATCAACGCAGTCTCATAGCTTGCTTCATCGATACGATCGTAAACCTTATCGAGTACAGGTTGCGAATACCACGAACTTAAAAACAAACCAATTTGTCCTTTGGCAGGTAAATCGCGCCAATAATGCCAAAACACTGGACGTTGACGCGTTTCCTCTGTCGGTGCACCATATGCATGTGTACTAAGCCAACGCGGATCCATCCATGCATTTAATTGGTTAATCATTTCCGACTTACCACCACCATTCACACCAGCAAATACTACCACTACCGAAAACTTTGCTGACTGTAATTGAACTTGTAATGCTAATAAGCGCTCACGTAACACTTTTTCTCTAGCCTTGTAAACCTTATCAGATAACTTCATTCCTAATTCTGCGACTTCAAACATTGTATTTACTCTTTAGGGTTTTCATAAAAAACATATTCCGATGTGTACTCACCCACCTCAAAATAAACCTTTTTTTCGCCTTCATCTTTATGGTAGTTAAGATTTTCATCAATAACACCATACCCAAAACGATAAGGACGAGCTTCTTTATCATTCGTACCATATGCTGTCGAAAGTTTATCAACACGAATAAACCGCTTAACAATATTGCCGCCCGAGTAAATTTCAACAATACCATTCGTACCTGTCCAGTTTTGAATACTGCGCCCAAGCTGGTTTTGTGACTCTTGTGTACACCCCGAAATCAAAAATAACATCATTGCAACTAGCATTACGCCCAAATTACGCCAAACCATAAACAAACTCCTATCCAAACATTACTTTTAAACGCCATGAATGCAGCGTCTCGCGCTTCATGTCGAACTAACCATTGTTGCCATACAAAATGTACAGCCACAATGAATATCGTCAACCACCAAACCAACCCTAAATTAAAGATATTACCTAGTTGCCATAAGCATAACAACATCAATAACATTAAGCCACCCACAATCAAGCGCAGATAATGCCCAAACAAAATTGCTGTCGATTTAATACCTATTTTTAGGTCATCATACCGATCAACCAAGCCATACCACGTATCATAAATAATCGCCCAAATGACTGTTGCAGCAAATAACCACCACCCACCAACGGGCATTTCGCCCAATACTGCCACAAAACCCATTGGAATCGCCCAAGCAAAGGCAAGCCCTAAAAACAATTGAGGGTAATGAATCCAACGCTTAGTAAAAGGATAAAGTGTTGCCAAAACTACCGCCCCTACCGACCACAACAACACCTCTGAACGTAGCGTTAGTACCAATAATCCGCCAAAGATAACCAATCCGACAAATAATCGCAAAGCTATTTTTTCACTTATTTCACCACACGCCAAAGGGCGATCGCAGGTGCGCGCTACCTCGCCATCCCAATGACGGTCGGCATAGTCATTAATTACACAGCCTGCCGAGCGCATAATGTATGCGCCAGCAATAAAGACCAATAGTGTCCACAGATTAGGTACTCCTCCTGCAGCCAACCACAAGGCAGCCAGTGCGGGCAATAACACCAAATACGTCCCAACAGGTTTATCGAGGCGCATCAAGCGCAGGTAGGGAGAGATATTATTAAACATTATTGCCTGCAATGGGGGTTGCATCAGTCAGATCGCTCAACCACGCAACAACAGCATCTAACTCTTGTGCAATGATGGCATGCGCCATCAGATAGCGATGCAGACTTACCTGTTGCATCCCCATCGCAAGCAGACGACTATAGGCTCGCTCTGCAGCTACTAAAGGCACAACATTATCTAAAGAACCATGCCCCAACCAAATTGGTAAATTTTCTCGATGTTTTAATAACGGCAATAACTGCTCAGATGCTGGCAACCACGTCGATAAACCAACCACCGCCCCCACTTGCACCGATGCCGATAACGCAGCATGTAAGGCTACCACACCACCTTGTGAAAACCCAAGCAACACTATCTCAGCGGGATTAACACCCAATGACACCTGCTCATTAATGATTTCATTAATCCGCTGTGCACTCTGTGCAATACCTTGATCATCGATGGGGTCTGTCGGTAAAAAGCCCAAAATATCGAACCATGCAGGCATTTCCATGCCACCATTGACACTAACGGGCAGAATAGGGGCATCAGGAAATAACCAAGGCACAACATCCATACTCATCATGTCCTGTAAGGGCATTAAATCACTACCGTCAGCACCCAAGCCATGTAACGCAACGACACAACTTATTTTCATTTTTCTTCCTACATTTCTAAACTGTATTTTCTATATGCTTGACCATTTCGTCTACGGCAGAGGTATAAATCATATGTTCGTCGAAACTCATCAATGCCATACAAGGTCAATACAGACTTAATTGCCTTTTCTGCTGCTTGCTGTGCATGAAAAAAAACCACATTTAACCCTGCTGCTTCAACACCTAATAATGCTAAAAACGCAGCTTGATCTCGCATAGTCTTTTTGCATTTACACTTCTTTTCCTGTCCACTCAATGACTCGATTCGCCCAATCACACATCAACAAGCCTAAACGATGCACTTCATTAAAATAGTTTTTCTGGAAAGCCACATCAATATCGTATTCATGTGCAGCGTCATTGCGCATCAGTCGAATAGCGCGCCACACATCTGCCGAATCAATGAGTCGATGTTTTTCCATGGTAGAAATAACCAGCCGAAAATCATCCGCAACTAGCCCATTCGCTAGCATCCAGTGCTTCATCAAGCCACCTGTTAAATCTTGCAACTTAGCAAAACGATCATTTAACGCACTCAACCGCTCCATCAAATCAGGATCGCACTTTGTTAGACCTGACTCAAGGTTTTCCCAATCAATACGATTGACCGTAAAGCCAAAGCCTTCGACAATAAAAATAACAGCTTGACGCTTTTTATCTAACGCCTGCAAGAAGTGGGCATAATTTGTCATAATTTAACCCCAACCTGTTTCACGTACCCCACAAAATCTGTTGTTGCCTGATTCACGACTGATAATAGCAAATCAACGGGTACACCCAAAAACGCTTCTAGTTTATCTTGTAATAGATATTTTTCAATAAGCGGTACCGCAACGGGCGTTTCAACCAACAAATCAACATCACCCCCATGCTTTTGATCATCTAGGCGTGAACCAAATAACCACACGGAAACATCCCTACCCCACTGCTGGTGCAGTAAGGCAAGAATCGTTTCTTGTTGCAATGTTGTTAAGCGCATTACTCCACAGTCACACTTTTCGCTAAGTTTCTTGGCTGATCCACGTCTGTACCACGAATAACAGCAGTGTGATACGCTAGCAACTGCAAGGGTACAACGTAAGCCACAGGTGCCAATGAATGCAATGTAATCGGCAAACAAATATTATGATAACGCGCATGCTCAAACTCACTCGGATCAATCATGCCAGCGGCAGAGAACACAAACAACTCACCACCACGTGCTGATACTTCTTCCAAATTAGATTTAAGTTTCGCCCATAGCACATCATTAGGAGCAACCGATACCACTGGCATTTTTTCATCAATCAGCGCAAGCGGACCATGTTTTAACTCACCTGCAGGATAGGCTTCGGCATGAATATAAGACAACTCTTTCATCTTCAGCGCGCCTTCTTCGGCAATTGGATACATAAATCCACGACCCAAAAACATCGCATTATCTTTTAACGCCAATTTTTCCGCCATTTGCTGAATTTCACCATCTTTGAGCAATACCTGACGCAAGGTTTCAGGCAAAGCACGCAGTTCATTCACCAAGCCCTGAGCCACCTCAAGCGACATAGTGCCTTTTGCTTTACCAACAGCCAACACCAACAACATCATCGCTACCAGTTGAGTAGTAAATCCCTTAGTAGAAGCAACAGACATTTCACGCCCTGCACGGGTCAATAACACCATATCAGCTTCACGCACCATCGAGCTTTCGGGTACGTTGACCACGGCTAGCGTCTTAAATCCACGTGCCTTTGCTTCACGCATGGCTGATAAGGTATCTGCTGTTTCGCCAGACTGAGAAATAAATACCATGAGTGTATTTTTAAACATCGACGGTTGACGATAACGGAACTCACTGGCAATTTCGACTTGGCACGGCATATCTGCCAAATATTCCAACCAATAACGTGCCACTTCTCCCGACAAAAAGCTAGTACCACAACCGACTACCTTAATCGCCTCAATGCCTTTTAACATCTCATCTGAATCAGGTCCTAACAGATTTGTCACTACACCATTAGTTAGCAAACGTCCTTCTAACGACTCCGCAATCAACCCTGGTTGCTCATGAATTTCTTTAATCATGAAATGGCGGTATTCGCCTTTACTCACCGAATCATTGGTTAAATTGCTCTGCACCACAGGACGCGCTGCTGCCTCTAACAATTGCCAATTTTTATCATAAATAACAACTGACTCACGCGTAATATCAGCAACATCACCTTCCTCTAAAAAGATAAACTGCTGAGTGACGGGCAATAATGCCATTTGATCCGATGCCACGAAATTTTCACCAAAACCACGCCCAATCACCAACGGACTACCTTGACGCGCCACAATCAAACGACCCGCAATATCTTTATTCATAATCGCTAATGCATATGAACCATGAAGCTGTGCTAACGTTTTTTTAACGGCTTGTAGCCAGTCTGGCTCAATTTTGCTAATTTGTGCTAATAAATGCACAACCACTTCAGTGTCTGTTTCAGAAGTAAATTCGATACCCTCTGATTGCATTTTTTCACGCAACTCAAAAGCATTTTCAATGATGCCGTTGTGCACTAACACAATACGATTTTCAGATACGTGCGGATGCGCATTGCGCTCGGCAGGTTTACCATGTGTTGCCCAACGCGTGTGTGCAATACCATAAACACCTGACACCCCTTCTTCAGCGACTAAATCAGCTAAGTTTTGCACCTTTCCCACAGCGCGTGCACGCTCAATCCCTTTGTCGTTGAGCACAGCCAAACCCGCTGAGTCGTAACCACGATATTCAAGACGACGCAACCCTTCAATCAGAATCGGAACCACGTTACGCTCTGCAACACCACCAACAATTCCGCACATACTTTATAAACTCCAAAAATTCTTAAATGAGACTTAACTTAGGATTCTGTTTTGCAACTATTTTTGGTTGGACGTTGCCAACTATCAATCGTTAACTGTTTTGCACGCGACAAGGTGAGCTTGTCATCAGGTGCATCTTTAGTGACCACAGAACCAGCGCCAATCGTTGCCCCAGCACCAATCGTAACAGGGGCAACCAAAGCCGAATTAGACCCGACAAAAGCACCTTCTCCAATAATCGTGCGATACTTATTCACACCATCATAATTACAGGTAATTGTACCCGCACCAATATTCGCTTTCGCACCAACAGTTGCATCCCCAATATAACTAAGATGATTGATTTTAGCACCCGAACCCACTTGTGCATTTTTAAGCTCTACAAAGTTACCAATATGCGCATGATCTTGTGTGACTGTACCAGGACGCACACGTGCAAAAGGACCAACCTTGGAATCAGCACCAATGACACACTCCTCTAACACCGAATAAGGTAACAAGGTAACTCCGTCACCAAGAACTACGTTTGTCAGGATACAGCCAGCACCAATACTGACATTATTGCCTAGTACTACTTTACCCGACATCACTACGTTAATATCAATTGATACATCCATTCCTACATCAACCGTACCACGAATATCACAACGCGTGGGATCTAATACCGTCACACCCGCCTTTAAAAGCTGTGCCACATTTTCTTCTTGTAACATGCGTTCTAAACCAGCAAGCTGCACTTTATCATTCACACCAAGTACTTCCATTTCATTCATTGCCTGAGTCGATTGAACCATAAAACCATCATCAACAGCCATCGCAATAATATCGGTCAAGTAATACTCGCCTTGTGCATTATGATTTTTTAAGTTTGCCAACCACTGACGCAACTTTAACCCCTTAACAGCCATAATGCCTGTATTAACCTCGGTAATTGTTTTTTGCTGCTCAGTCGCATCTTTTTCTTCGATAATACTTAGTATCTTACTCGCTTTATTACGCACAACCCGACCATAACCCTTAGGATTATCAAGGTCAATTGTTAACAAGGCAATGGGATTTAAATCATCGACCAAATCAACCAAACGCTGCAGCGTCGCAGCATGAATCAAGGGTACATCACCATACAAAATTAAAGCTGTTTCGTCATCTCTAATCATATCGATAGCCTGTGCAACAGCATGCCCTGTACCCAATTGTTGTGCCTGCTCCGCCCAACTAATACTCATTTTCGCACAAGATGCCTTAACTGCATCGATACCAAAACCAGCGACCACAATTGTTTGACGCAAAGACAAACTTTGCGCTGTCACAACAACGTGATGCAATAAGGGACGGCATCCCAATGTCTGCAATACTTTAGGTAAAACAGAGCGCATGCGCGTTCCTTTTCCAGCGGCAAGAATAATGCTACTTAGCATAAAACCCCTTTAGCGATAAGTAATGAAATTAAAAAACAAAACTGAATTAGGTCATATATGATTGTACGCTAGCTACAGCTAAAAAAAAACGGGAAACCTAAGCTTCCCGTTCCTTTATTTTGACGTTAAGCCAAGCTAGGCTACTAAATACTTTTTAATGACCTCATTCAATATACCCAAGTTAATTGGCTTGCTCACAAACTCATCCATTCCTGCATCTTTACAGCGTTTACGATCATCTTCTAACGCATTCGCTGTTAAGGCTGAAATAGGTGTGTGCTTACCTGATACCAACTCTAATTCACGAATTTTACGCGTTGCCTCAAAGCCATCCATATTAGGCATCAAACAATCCATAAAAATAAGATCATAATGGTTACTCTGATATTTTTTTACACCCTCAGCACCATCATTAGCAATATCAACGGTTAAACCCGCCTTTTTTAACATTGCCATGGCTACTTTTTGGTTAATGGGATTATCTTCAACCAATAACACATGAGCACTGATCGAAAGTATTTCTTTTGATTTCACACTAACAGGAAAGACGTGTTCAATTTGATCTTTAGTAGATTCAATATAAGGCACATCGAGCCAAAAATGACTTCCCTCACCTACGGTTGATACAACACCGACAGAACCAGACAACAATCTAGCAATTTGCTGACAAATAGCCAATCCCATACCTGCGCCATCGTGTTTTCGTGTAGTAGTGGCATCAGCTTGAGTAAACGATTTAAAAATACTTTGCAAATCACTTTGTGCGATACCAATACCCGTATCATCAACAGTAAAGCGCAACACATCAGCATCTTTTATGGTTATTTTAGCAACGCTAAGTGTAATACTACCCACTTCTGTAAACTTAACAGCATTGCCTACATAATGTAATAATACTTGACGAATACGTCCAGCATCTACCTCGATAAAGGGGGCACAATTTTCATCAACATGATAATTCAACGTTAATGACTTTTGCTTAGCGGATGGCTCTACCAAGCTAATAACCATTTTAAGCAACTCTGCTAAATTAATCGTATTAATTTTAGTGTTAGCATTACCAGACTCTAATTGAGAAAAATCCAAAATATCATTAATAATGGTTAATAACGATCCACCCGTATCCAAAATAGTATTCAAATACTGCTTTTGCTGCTCAGACATACCCGTTTGAGAGAGCAGCTCTGCCATTCCCAACACCCCATTCATTGGCGTGCGCATCTCATGACTCATCGTTGTTAAAAATTGTGTTTTAACACGATCCGCCGCTTGTGCTTGAGTTAAAGCTTCACGCAATGCTTGCTGTGCTAATTTCTCTGCTGTGATGTCACGAATAGCACATACAATAATCGCTTGATTATGATCATGCGTAATCGCATTAAAGTTAACAGCAATGGGTACAAAGTCATCAAACTTAGTCACACCAGCATATTCATGAATTTCATTATGAGTCATTCGCTCCGCAATCGTCATATTAAAAACATGATGTAATTGAGCGATGAAATCATTATCCACTTCATTATGTAACAGCATTAAAATAGAGTTCCCAAGCAGTTCTTCTCGACGATAACCAAAAAGTCGCTCTGTTTCGTAGTTAACACGAATAATATCGCCAGCCTCATCTGACACAATCATAGCATCGGGTGCATATTCAATTAAATTATCGGTTTGCTGCTTTAATACAATCAAATCATGCGTTCTTTTTTGAACTGTTTCTTCCAATCCCTGATTAATTAATAAAATTTCATTTTTTTGTTTACTAAATAATACTGAGGTTGTATTTAAAGAAGCAATTAATTCTGATGTTTCTTTTGCGCCGCCATTTGGAGAAATTGTCTCTCCTTTACCATCATGAATACGCTGCGAAAATTTAACAGCACGATTAAAGTTTAAAACAGGTAGAAAAAGTAAGAAAAATATCATTAAAAATTGGGCAAAAATTGAAAACCAAGCTTGAATAGAGTTATCAATAAATAATTGGATTAAGGCAGGTTGCAAAACAGCATAATCTACCTCAACAATTAACCAACCCTGCTCATAATTAACAGTAGTCGTTATTGGGACACGAACACGCTCCTTTTGGTTCATTGACTCTAATACATGTACTTTATGTAAAAGACTGGTTAACCAATTTTGTGGCGTAGCTACACTCTGATTCGTCGCTGAAGCAATCAATTGATTATTATGATCTAGTAGCGTAACACCACGAATTATTGGTTCATCAAACGACAATTCAATCATTGACTGCCAAGATAAAAAATCATTTGTTTCTAATGCAGTCGAACTCGCATTTGCCATTACCTTAGCTAAAGACAAAATTTGCTGTTCACTGAGCGCAATAATTGATTTTTCTTGTTGTGCAATATTCCAAAATGCAGCTGCAGATCCAATTGCAATCAATA
>CAMCGI010000037.1 GCA_945874205.1 Francisella tularensis subsp. holarctica | reverse complement strand
GTTGTACGGGCATAACAGGTCATCCTGTATCCAGTGGAGACATTGTTATTGGAAATGATGTCTGGTTAGGTACAAATTCTACTATTATGTCGGGTATTACTATTGGTGATGGCGCGGTTATTGCTGCTAATTCACATGTTGTCAAAGATGTTGAACCCTATTCTATTGTTGGCGGCAATCCTGCAAAATTTATTTCATATCGCTTTACGTCCAAAATTCGTGCTTTATTGCTCGAATTGAAGTGGTGGGAGCTGCCTTTAGAGTTTATTCAATCGATTGCTGCAGAGCTATCGGGAGTTCCTGATGTCGAAAAGCTTAAGGCGTTAGTTAAACGCGCTAAAGCCCATCCTCGTCATCAGAACTAGCATTAACGGTAAAAATTTAGAAACACGAATCATCTTCACGTAAGATAATTTATTTATGTATTAGCTAGGAGAAAACTGGCATGTCTTCATCCAATGACCCAGATAAAATTTACAACTTTTTTAACCCTATTTTCTGGGGTGTTAAAGATCCCGATACGTTTAAAGATCTGATGGCAATTGCAGCAAAGCAAACCAGTGGTTATCATTTTGCTGACAATATGTTTGTCTTTCAACGTAATAACTCGATGTTTCATGATCAAGAGTTCGTCAAAAGCTGGCAAAGTAATGTGGTGAGTCCGAGTGATACAACCATTGTTTGGCGTAGATTTATTTTAGCTATGGCTGGTTTTCATTGTAATCATATCGAAGGTGACTTTGTTGAGTGCGGTGCTTATCAGGGTGTAGGTGCAAAGACAGTTTTAGATTATCTGGGTAAAGATAACTTTAAAAAGACATTTTGGTTATACGACTTATTTGAACATAATGAAAGCATGGTGAATCACTCTATGCCAGGTCATAGTGCTGAGTTGTATCAACAAGTATGTGAACGCTTTGAGGGTTACGACAACGTTAAAATTCATAAAGGATTTATTCCTGATGTATTTGCAGAGGGTTGTCCTGAAAAAATTGCTTATTTGCATATCGACTTAAATCAAGCACCAGCTGAAATTGCAACCTTAGAAGCCTTGTTTGACCGTGTTTCACCTGGTGGCATCATTGTGTTAGATGATTACGAAATGTTCTTTTATCGTGAGCAAAAATATGCTGAAGATAATTGGTTTGCTCAAAAAGGCTATAAAGTTTTTCCATTGCCAACCTCTCAAGGTATTGTGTTAAAAAGATAAGCGGTTAAAAAAGGGGTGTTGTATGTCGTTACGCGTATTAATCACAGGGGCTGATGGCTTTATTGGCTCACATCTTACTGAGTTGTTGGCAAAAGAGGGTTATCAGGTTCGTGCTTTAGCGCAATACAACTCCTTTAATCACTGGGGCTGGTTGGAAGACGTTGTCTGCAAAAATGATATTGAGGTAGTGACAGGCGATATTCGTGATCCGCATTTTTGTCGTCATATCACTAAAGACATCGATATTGTTTTTCATCTTGCAGCCCTAATTGCTATTCCCTACTCATATGTGGCTCCTGATAGCTATGTGCAAACTAATGTGACAGGCACACTCAATATCTGTCAAGCAGCAATGGATAATGGCGTAAAGCGTGTTATTCATACTTCAACCAGCGAGGTCTATGGTACAGCACGCTATGTACCGATTGATGAAGCGCACCCCATGCAACCACAATCGCCTTACAGTGCCTCTAAAATTGGTGCAGATGCGATGGCAATGAGTTTTTTTAATGCCTTTAACTTGCCTGTTACCATTGCTCGTCCGTTTAATACCTATGGTCCTCGTCAGTCGGCACGGGCGGTGATTCCGACCATTATTAGCCAAATTGCCAGTGGCATGACTGAGATTAAACTTGGTGATGTATCACCTACACGCGATTTTAACTATGTCGAAGATACTTGTCGTGGCTTTTTAGCATTGGCGCGTTCTGAAGTCGCTATTGGTGAAACGATCAATATTGCTAGTAATTATGAAATTTCGGTTGGTGATACGCTTACGCTGATTCGTGATTTAATGGGGCGTGATGTGAAACTCATTACCGATGACGCACGTTTGCGCCCCGAAAAATCGGAAGTGTTTCGTTTATGGGGTGATAATAAAAAGATTCGGGAATTGACTGGCTTTGTGCCATTGGTGTCGATTGAGCAAGGGCTTCAGCGCACGATTGATTGGTTTGTGAAGCCTGAAAATTTAGCGAAGTATAAGGCTGGGGTTTACAATGTTTAACCGTATTCTTCTTGTTTACGGAGAAGTAAATGCCAGAAATTAGTCGTTTTTTAGGTGTTATTATTACGATGTATTGGGGTGACCATGCGCCACCTCATTTCCATGCCAGTTATGGCGATTACGAAATCACGGTTAATATTCACAATGGTGTTGTTGAAGGCAAGTTTCCAAAACGTGCTTTGCGTCTTGTGCTTGAGTGGTATGAGTTGCATCAAGAAGAGCTTGTTGTGAATTGGGAAAACTGTCGCAATAAACAACCCGTGATTCCGATTGAACCTTTGGAGTGAATCATGTTTTTGAAGGTAAAGGAAGCACATTATTTGCACGACTATCAAATAAAACTAAAGTTTAGCGATGGCAAGCAGGGTGTCGTTGATCTAAAAGATGACTTAGTGGGTGATGTGTTTGCTCCTTTGCGCTCATTAGATGTGTTTTCACGCGTTTATCTCGATCCAATAATGAAAACCTTAGCATGGTATAACGGTGCTGATTTAGCTCCTGAGTATTTATATTTCAAGGCATTTAGGCAAGAGCCAGCGTTGCAGGCACAATTTAAACAATGGGGTTATTGCTAATATTTAACCCGCTTATCGAATTCATCCGTGATACGAGCCATAAGAAAATAAAATGATTACCAAAGACAACTTAAAAGCCCTACTCACTAGCCTAAAATTTATCGCCAAAGGTGAAATTTACAGTAAACACTTTGATGCTTTCGACTGCTCATTACAAGTCGATTTTAAGGCAGAAAAGCTCATCTACCCGATTGAAAAAGGCTTTGTTGTCAACGAAAATCAAACCTGTAACTTTTCTAGCCCCGAAAACTTTGTTGTTTTTGAATGTGTACATCGTTTGCTGAGTCAAGGCTACCATCCCCAGCATATAGAACTAGAACCACGTTGGAAATTAGGACACTTAGCCAAAAGCAGACGTGCTGATGTTTTGGTTAAAAACCAACAAAATGAACCCTTGTTGATTATCGAGTGTAAAACGGCTGGGCGTGAGTTTGAAAACGCATGGAAAGATACCAAAGAAGACGGCGCACAGTTATTTAGCTATTTTCAACAGGAAAGAGCTATTTCATTCGTTTGTCTCTATGCCAGTGATATTGAGCAAGATAGTATTAAACTCTATCAACAAATTATTTCATTAAAAGATAACGATAAAATTCTTGCTGACCATCCTGACCTAAAGGGGTTTTCTCAAGCCAATAATGTTACAGAACTTTTTGAAGTTTGGAAATATACATATGATTTAGACGCGACCCAAAAAGGTATTTTTGAATCTAACATTCAACCCTATCAGATTGGCAAAAATAATTATACATTAGACATTGATACTAAACCTGTTGATGTGAGCGATAAGAAAGGGAAATACCACGAATTTCGTACCATTTTAAGAAAATACAATGTTTCTCGTCGTGAAAATGCCTTCGAGGTACTGGTTAATTTATTCTTGTGCAAAATTGTTGATGAGCGATTCCATCAAGATAATTTAACTTTTTATTGGAAAGGTAAGGCTTACGATAACTATTACGACTTGGTTGACCGCCTTCAAGCCTTGTATCACTATGGCATGAAAGAGTTTTTAAAGCAGGATATTGTTTATATTAGTGAGCAACAAATTGATGATGCTTTTTGGGCGGCTTCCAGAAATGCAACCAAAGATGCCATTAAAGCTATGTTTCGGCAGTTAAAATTTTTCAAGGGATTAGACTTTGAATTTATTAAGGTGCATAATCAAAAGCAGTTTGATAAAAACGCTGAAATCTTGATTGATATGATCAAAATGTGGCAAAATTTACGCCTATTAAGTACAGGACAAAATCAGTTTTTAGGTGATATGTTCGAGTTTTTCCTCGACAACGGCATTAAGCAAAGTGAAGGACAGTTTTTTACGCCTGTCCCGATTTGCAAGTTTATTGTCGCTTCCTTGCCATTAGAACAAGCGATTATCAACAGTAATGAACCTTTAAAAGCTATCGACTATGCTTGTGGTGCAGGACACTTCCTAAACGAATATGCCCTAAGTATTACCCCCTTAGTGGCGCAACATAAACAAGCCAATATTAACGACTATTACAAAGCCATTGTGGGTATCGAAAAAGAAGACCGACTAGCAAAAGTCGCTAAGGTATCGGCTTTTATGTATGGTCAGGATGATATTCAGATTATTGATGCCGATGCGCTCGATAACCACGAGCAAATAAAACGAGATAGCTTTAATTGCCTTGTTGCTAACCCACCTTTCGCTGTCGAAGACTTTTTATTGACTTTACCCGAAGCGGTTCGAGAATCTTACCAACTCTTTAAAACGGTCAACGATACAGGCAATAAAAATATTCAATGTTTCTTTTTAGAACGTGCTAAACAGTTGCTTGCGCCTAATGGAATAGCAGGAATTATCGTACCTTCATCTATCTTAAATAACAGTGACAATACACACATTAAAACGCGTGAAATTTTATTGCAATACTTCGACTTTATTGCCATTGTTGAACTGGGTAGTGGTACTTTTGGTAAAACTGGCACTAATACCGTTGTGTTATTTTTGCGTCGTAAAGCACATAATCCAACGCAAGCAAAGCAATTCAAGAATCGTGTAGATGATTTTTTTGGTGATTTGCAACATGAGCAAAAAGTAGATAGAGAGATTTATAATGATATTGCTGTGATTAGCATTTATTGTCAGTACCAAGGTTTTAATCAAGAAGGTTATCAACGACTGCTAAATAATCAGTATGATCAATCTCTATTTGATCATGCATTATTTAATGAATATCAAAAGGCTTTTGATAAGCTCACTGCAATAAATACACTTAAAAATCAAAAGCAATTCAAAGCAAAATCACCAGAAGAGCAATTTGCTGAATTGGAAAAACGCTTGTTGAATTATGTGCGTGAGATTGAAAAAGATAAACTGTTTTATTTTATGTTAGCGCAAGCAAATCCTACATCTGTATTAATTGTTAAAAGCTCCAGCGATAATAAAGAGCAAAAAGCCTTTTTGGGTTATGAATGGAGTGGTGCAAAAGGCAGTGAAGGTATTAAATACAATGTAGGTGAAAGTGCAAACGATATTATTACCCCCTTGTATAACCCGAATGATCGCAACGATAGTGGCAAAATCAACACACTGATTTGCGATAACTTTAATGGCATAAATAACACGATTCCCGAAGCCTTAACCCCTTATGTCAGCCGTGTTAAGCTTGTTGATATGCTCGATTTTTCTCGTATTGAATTTAATAAAGCGATTAGCTTGAATACGAGTAAAAAGGTAGAAATTGAGAGTAAATGGGATATTTACAGCTTAGACAAACTTGTTAGTATTGTTCGAGGTGCTTCCCCAAGACCAATTGATAAATATATAACCGAAGATGCTGATGGTGTTAGTTGGATTAAGATAGGTGATGTTTCTGTAGAAAGCAAGTATGTAACTGAAACAAAAGAAAAAATAACAAAAGAAGGTGCAAAAAGATCAAGAAAAGTTAGTATTGGTGATTTTATTCTATCTAACTCAATGAGTTTTGGCAGACCTTATATTTTAAATATTGATGGTTATGTTCATGATGGGTGGTTAATCCTATCAAACTTCGATGAAAAAATTTATAAAGATTATTTGTATGAAATCCTGTCAAATAACTTGGTTCAACATCAATTTAAGCAATTAGCAACAGGAACAACAGTAGATAATTTAAATATTCAGAAAGTTAGTGCCGTAAAAATCCCCCTTCCTCCTTTGCCTATTCAACAACAAATTATTGATGAATGCCAAGCAGTTGATGATGAAGTTGACACAGCAAAATCAACCATTAGCCAAGTCAAGGCGGATATTGAGCAAATCATGGTTAATGTTCAAGGCGATAAGGTTAAGTTGGGAGATGTGTGTGACCTTATCACGAAAGGAACAACGCCAACAAGTATAGGGTTTCATTTTGTAGAAAGTGGAATAAACTTCATCAAGATTGAATCAATTGATAATGAAGGGATGTTTAATAAGTCTAAGTTTGCATTTATTGATAATGTATGTAATGAAAAGATGACTCGTTCCCAATTGAAAGAAAACGATGTATTATTTTCAATAGCAGGTGCATTAGGTAGAGTAGCAATAGTAAATAGTGATATTTTACCAGCTAACACAAATCAAGCTCTTGCTATCATTAGACTTAAAAAAGATATATCGTTTGAATTAAAATATTTATATCTGATTTTGAAAAGTGAAACAATCCAATCAAAAATAGATGAATTAAAAGTGGGAATTGCTCAGCAAAATTTATCGTTAGCTCAAATAGCTAATTTTGAAATTCCACTCCCACCGTTTGAAGTCCAAAAACGAATCATTTCAAAAATAGAAGTTTTAGAAAGTAAAAAAAGTGAAGCGAAAAAAATTATTGACAACAGCAAAGCCCGCAAAGAAGCGGTATTGAAAGCCTATTTGTAAGGAGAGAATAATGCCAACCATTAGTATTTTTTATCCGATTGAGCCAATTAAATAAAGGGGAGAGTCATGTACTATGCGGTCAAAAAAGTTCAGCCTTTATCCGATTATTGTTCGCAATTACAATTTGAGGATGGACAAGTCAAAACATTTGATTGTAAGCCTTATTTAGATATTGGACGATTCAAGGAACTTAAAAGTATTGCGTTATTTGGTACGGTTAAGGTATCTTTTGATAGTATTGAGTGGAAAAACGGCTTAGATTTAGATCCAGAGTTATTGTATGAACGGAGCACTTCTAACCATGTTTAATTCCTTAATTACCTTTATCCGCGACACTTACCGTACCAAAGAGTTTATTGCCTTACATGCTCCCGTGTTTGCAGGCAATGAGTCTCGCTATGTACAAGAAACCATTGAATCAACTTTTGTGTCGAGTGTTGGTGCTTTTGTTGACCGATTTGAGCGCGATATTGCCAGTTACACAGGTAGTGTTGGTGCTGTAGCGACAGTCAACGGTACTGCTGCTTTGCATATCGCCCTTAAGTTAGCAGGCGTGCAATGTGGCGAACTGGTAATTACTCAGGCGTTAACCTTTGTGGCTACGTGTAATGCGATTAACTATTGTGGTGCGCAGCCTGTGTTATTGGATGTTGATCGACATACTTTAGGCTTATCGCCAGGGGCAATGACTCAGTGGCTAAACAGTGAAGCCTATCGTGATGATGAGGGGCTGTGTCGTCATAAAGTAACGGATAAAATCATTCGTGCCTGTGTGCCTATGCACACCTTTGGTCATCCTGCCGATTTAGCTGGCTTAGTGTCTGTGTGTAAGCAGTGGGGGATTGTTTTAGTTGAGGATGCAGCTGAGTCATTGGGCAGTTTTTACCAAGGTCAGCATACGGGAACTTTTGGCGATTTGTCTGCATTAAGTTTTAATGGCAATAAAATCATGACCACAGGTGGTGGCGGTATGATTTTGTGCAACACTGGCGAATTGGCAAAGCAAGCGAAACATATCACGACCACGGCAAAAGTACCGCATCCGTTTGAGTATGTGCATGATCAACTCGGTTATAACTATCGATTACCCAATATTAATGCAGCATTAGGCTGTGCGCAGTTGGAACAATTACCACACTTTTTAACAGAAAAGCGTGAACTAGCAGCAAGCTATGCGCGCTTTTTTGCAGACTCAGAACTCACTTTTGTGCGTGAGCCAGAGGGATGTCAATCGAACTATTGGCTACAAGCGGTTATCTGTCGCGATAGGGCAATGCGAGATGATTTGTTAACGCAAACGAATGCGGCACAGGTAATGACGCGTCCGATTTGGCAGTTGATGCATCGCTTACCGATGTATCAAGCATGTTTGCGTGATGATTTAACGCACGCTCAGTGGTTAGAAGAGCGTGTCGTTAATTTGCCCAGTGGTGTTCGCTTATTGGCTAATAATCATTAAGGCTTGTTCAAAATCAAAGTTATCTACTGCTTGTTGTAGTGCTTCAAAATCAGTTGCCTTTAATTCTGCTGCGATGATGGGTTGATATTGTTCAAAATACGTAAAAGATTCACCGCTGGCATCATTAAATAGCTCAATGAGTGTTTGCTTAACCGCTTCCCAAGGTAACGTATTTTGGGTTGCGTTGTTGTTTTGCGCTTGAGTGTATTGCGTGCAAAATAATTTTAATTCTTGCATCATAACTTGATAGTCAATCATCAATGCTTCTGACACAAAAATATCTTTGGTGCTAGTCTTATCTATGAGTTGTTTTTCTATCAGTGCAAAGTGTGTGCTGATTTCAGGCATTGCTAGTGTTGCGCTTAGACCTTTGAGCATATGTGCATGGCGAATAGCGGCTTCGTGTTGTTCTGTATGTAGCAACTCAGATAAATCAGTTAATCCTTGCTGATAGTCAGTATAAAAGCGCAACAAGCTTCGATGTAATAAGTTTTCAGAATGATTGAGATAAACTAAAGCCTGCTCAACATTCATACACTGTGGATAACTTAACATTGGTGTATTTTGATTAGCACTGCTTTCATTTTCTTCAACAAAAGCAGTGCGAGTGCGATGGGTTGTTAACCAATTGGCTAAGGTTTGATATAAGTGTCGTGGCACAATGGGTTTGCTGATATGATCGTTCATACCTGCTTCAAGTACCGACGCTTTATCACTGTCTGTTGCATTGGCAGTCATAGCAAGAATAGGAAGTGTGTTGAATAAAGGATTTTCGCGTAGTCGACGCGTGGCAGTATAACCATCCATTACGGGCATTTGGCAATCCATTAATATACCATCAAAATCGCTATCTTTATTGATAATGTCGAGTGCTTCTTGACCATGATTAGCAATAACAACATGAATCCCTACTTGCTTAAGGAGTTCAATCGCTAACTCCTGATTCATTGCATTATCTTCAACTAATAGCACGCGTGCGCCCTGAAGTTGTGATAGGGTTTCTGTGGAGCTATTCATTCGCTCATGTTGTGATGTGTATGCGCTGGGGTTTTCTTGTACGCTAAATTGCGCATGAAAATGAAATATTGAGCCTTTACCCGCTTCACTTTCAACCCACATCTTGCCATTCATTTGTTCAGCTAGGTTTTTAGAAATAGCCAAGCCTAATCCCGTACCGCCATATTTTCGGGTTGTCGAGGCATCAGCTTGACTGAAGGATTGAAACATTTTGCCACATTGTTCTGGCGTCATACCGATACCCGTATCTTGAACCCAAAAATGAAGCATGATACCCTCTTCACTTTCTGCTATTTTTTCGATACCAAGGGTAATTTCGCCCTGTTCGGTAAATTTAACGGCATTACTGCCTAAGTTTAAGAATATTTGTCCTAATCGTAAGGGGTCACCAATTAAAGCAGTTTGAACCTCAGGCGCAATATTAAAGCGCAGTCCTAATCCCTTTTCTTCGATTTTCATACCAATAATGGTTGAAAAATTATCGAGCACTTCTTCGAGCCTAAAATCGATCGATTCCATGCTAATTTTGCCCGCTTCAATTTTAGAAAAGTCTAAAATATCGTTAATAATGCCGAGTAAGTTTTCGCCTGCTTGATGTACTTTTGAGATATAGTTGCGTTGCTTTTCATCGAGTGATGTCTGTAATGCTAAGTAAGACATACCAATAATAGCATTCATCGGTGTGCGAATTTCATGACTCATGTTGGCAAGGAATTCAGATTTTGCCTTAGTTGCTTCCTCTGCTCTTGCGCTCGCCTCAATAAGATCGCGTGTGCGCTCTTCGATTCTTTCTTCAAGATGCTTATTCATATCATCAAGTTCGATGAGTTTTAGTTGAAGCTCGTCATAATCTTGTTTTTGACGCTTATCAGAACGTGCCATGATTTTATCGTGACGTTGAATATCTTTAATTAATTTATCTGTGGTTGTTAAAAAGCCGAGTTTTAATGCTTCAATTTCTAAAATAAGTGGGTTTTCGATATTGCTCATTGGCTGCTCTTTTTTGATGATTAAAATGGTTTGTTAAGGATAGCGTGCTTATGGTAGACAATCAATTAATCTATGAATAGATTGAAGATAAAAGGATGTTAATGTATAGTTTAATACCACATTTTAAATAGCAACATAAGGCAGATAGGCTAGGATTATGGATAAATCTTTACGATTTTTAGTGGTGGATGATATGCCACAGATGTGCAAAATCGTTTTTTCTATTTTGACTGACTTAGGATGGAAAAATATATCGATAGCAACCAGTGGTGCGCAAGCACTCAAATTATTAGAAACTAAAGCGTTCGATATCATGTTGCTCGACAATAATATGCCAGGAATGGAAGGTGTCGAAGTGTTAGAGCATATGAAAGCGATTACTACTATGACATTACCTAAAGTAATTATGGTCACTGCAGACTGTACTGCATCAACCGTGCAAACAGCGATTAAATCGGGCGCATCTGATTTTATCGCCAAACCGTTTAAGCCAAATGTATTGTTGGATAAAGTTAATAAATTAATGGGTTCATCTTAACTTGCTATAATAGCCTAGTTTTTATTTTAGTAGGTTAGATTATGACGTTGCATCGTAATTTTTGGTTAGTCGGCGGTGGTGGTCATGCCCTAGTCTGTGCTGATATTTTGTCGATGTCGACGCATTTGACGGTACATGGTGTAATTGATCCTGCTCAAAAAGGTGATGCCTTCTTAAGTTGGCGTATTCAGGGTGAAGAGGATATTAGTGCACTATTAGCACAAACATCTGACTGCGTGCTAGCCTTAGGTCAGGTTAAAGCAGGGATGATGCGTCAATCTATTTACGAGCGTTATCTAGCCTTAGGTGCTGTTTTTCCTGCTATCGTTTCGAGTAGTGCTACTGTTTCTGCATATGCTGGTGTGGGTGATGCTGTGTTGGTAGGGCATAGTGCTGTGATTCAACCACTTGTTTCATTATCTAATGGCGTTATTGTGAATACAGGTGCGATTGTTGAGCATGGCACAACGGTAGGTGCTTTTTCACACGTTTCAACACGTGCTGTTATTAATGGTGATTGCACAATTGGTGCGGGCGTGATGATTGGATCTGGAGCGGTCGTACTTCAGGGTAAGCGTATTTGTGATGGGGCTACAGTCGGTGCTGGCTCTGTGGTTACGCGTCATATTTCTGAGGTAGGTGTTTATGTTGGCGTTCCTGCGAGAAGAGTGGATTGATTAAAATGAACTCAGTATTTATTATTGCTGAAGCTGGTGTGAATCATAACGGCAGTCTTGAAATGGCATTGCAACTAGTGGATGTTGCTGCTGACGCTGGTGCTGATGCAGTTAAGTTTCAAACCTTTACAGCTGATGCCTTGGTCAGCAAGACAGCACAAAAAGCAGATTATCAAAAGCAAACAACCAATGCAGATGAGTCTCAATATGCAATGCTTAAACGCTTAGAGTTAAGCAAAGAAGACCACCTTGCCATTATTAAGCGTTGTCAAACGCGTCAAATTCAATTTCTTTCTACACCATTTGACTTATCAAGTATTGCGCTATTACATACACTGGGCATGACAACCTATAAAGTTCCTAGTGGTGAGTTAACGAATTTACCCTATTTGCGTCAGGTTGCGACTGTTGCACAGCAGGTCATTTTGTCGACAGGTATGGCAAACTTAGCTGAGGTGGAAGGTGCTTTACAGGTGTTATTGGCTACTGGTTTGAGACGTGATCAAGTGATTATCTTACATGCGACTACTGAGTATCCTTGCCCGATAGATGAGGTTAACTTAACTGCGATGCTAACCTTAAAACACGCTTTTTCTGTTGTGGTTGGTTATTCTGATCATACCAAAGGGATTGAAATTCCTGTAGCAGCCGTAGCCATGGGGGCGAAAGTGATTGAAAAACATTTTACCTTGGATAAAAATTTGCCTGGACCAGATCATAAAGCGAGTTTAGAACCACAAGAATTAAAAGCAATGGTAAGTGCAATTAGAAATATCGAAATGGCATTAGGGGATGGTATTAAACGCCCAAGCCTTAGCGAACAAAAAAATATGACTGTTGCACGTAAAAGTCTGGTTGCTAGTAGGTTAATCAAAAAAGGTGAATTATTAACGCCTGATAATATGGCGGTTAAGCGTCCCGGAACTGGGATTAGTCCCATGCGATGGGATGATGTGATGGGTCGAACTGCATGTAAAGACTTTATGGTTGACGAGCAAATTGAGTTGTAAAGAAGGTAGAAACATCATATGAGTAAAAATGTTACTGATGCATGGCAGTTGAATACGGGTTCGTTGCAAGAAAAATGCGACCAGTTCGAAAAATATGCTCGTCGTCAAAGTATTAGTCGATTTTTAGCACGTTATGAGTTATTCAAGTTGCAATTGGACGTAAAAGGTTCAATTGTCGAGGGTGGTGTGCATCATGGTGCTGGGTTGATGGGGTGGGCGAAACTCTCTTCGGCACTTGAGCCATATGCATTGCATCGTTGGGTCGTCGGGTTTGATACTTTTGCTGGCTTTCCTAGTATTGCCGAGCAAGATAATGATACTGAATGCGACAATCCTCATCGTCATATGGGTGGCTTTGATACAGGGTATGATGTTTACCAAGAGTTATCTTTATTAACGAGCGATTATAACGAAAACCGTTATTTAAATCAGTTCGATAAAATTAAATTGGTTAAAGGCGATGTTGCTCACAGCATCCCGCAGTTTTTAGTCGACAACCCGCATTTTCTTGTCAGCTTGTTGGTGTGTGATTTCGATTTATATGAGCCAACTAAGATTATGCTAGAGCATCTTGTTCCCAGAATGCCTGCAGGCGCAGTATTGGTATTTGATGAGGTCAATAATGCAAGTTGGCCAGGTGAAACCTTAGCAATGCTTGAGCATTTTGCAAAACAACGCGTTAAACTCAAAAAGTTTCCTTTTGACCCTAATATTGCCTACGTTATTTTGGAGTAGTCATGACCTATTCACTTAAGGCAACAGAGTGGAATCTGAGTTATCAGCAGGGTGATAATTTTGTATTTTATCCGCATGAAGAAATTATCCGATTTTTTGCGCGTTATATTGTGAAACGTACAGGTATTGCTGCCTATACACCACAGCATGGTTTATCGTATCAGCCCAAAGTATGAGATGTGGGGTGTGGTATTGGGCGACATTTGCTTTTTGCTGCCAAAATAGGAGTAGATATTTATGGTATTGACCTATCAGAGCAAGCTATCACAACGGCAAAAAACTGGTTAGAACGAGAAGGTATTGTATTAAGTCAAGCGCAATTACAACAAGGCTCAATTACCCAAATGCCTTGGCAAGCACAGTTTTTTGATTTTTCCTTTAGTCATGGTGTGCTCGATAGTATGTATTTTGAAATTGCGCGTGCGGGTATGCTTGATTTGGCAAGAGTAATGCGACCCAATGGCTTATTTTATTGTGATTTAATTGCAGGTGAATTGGGGGATGTAGTGGTCGAAACACAGCATGAGCTAGGAACTGTGCAGTCTTATTATAATAAAAAACGTATTGACGCACTGATTGAAGGTATTTTTTCGATTAAAGAAGCAGTATTGATTCATCGTGAATCGGTGTCAACAGGAGAAGTCAGTTCTCGTTGGCATCTTATTTTAGCGCGCTTGCCTGCATGAATGTTTTGACAGAAGCGTCGGGGG